>DATGFB010000199.1:0-2769 GCA_035309605.1 Jatrophihabitantaceae bacterium | reverse complement strand
TACGTCTTGGACGGCACTGACCTGCGCCGGGCTAGTCCCGGTGTTGCTCGAGAGTCCGTCGACTCGTCTCGACGTCTGGTCGAGGTGCAGGCGGGTGAGGTTGTCGCCCACGACGTGGACGCGCAGCAGGCATTCGACCTGGGCGCCCTTGCCACTGCTGCGCAGTTGCTCGGGCTTGGCGCGGCGCTGCGCGATCGTGCGGTCGCGTACGCGCAGCAGCGCGAGCAGTTCGGGCGGCCGATCGGCAGCTTCCAGGCTGTCAAGCACCAGCTCGCCGACGTCGCCGTCGCGCTCGAGCTCGCGGGTCCGCTGGTGTTCGGCGCGGCCCTTGCCCTTCGCGACGATGCGCCGACGCGCAGCCGCGACGTGTCCGCGGCGAAGGTGGCGTGCGCGGACGCCGCGTACCTCGCCGCACGCACGTCGTTGCAGGTGCACGGCGCGATCGGTTACACCGCCGAGTACGACCTCGCGTTGTGGCTGACGAAGGTGCGCGCGCTCGTGTCCGCGTGGGGCACCCAGCAAGTGCACCGCTCGCGCGTCCTGGCGGCGCTGGCATGACGCAGTTCACCGCCGAGCAGGCGGGCCTGCGCGACGCCGTGCGCAGCCTGCTCGCCAAGCGATCCGACAGCGCAGCCGTGCGCAAGGCGATCGAGACCGAGGTCGGACACGACGCCGAACTGTGGCGGACGTTGTGCGAGCAGATCGGCGTCGCTGCCCTGGCGATCCCGGAGCAGTACGGCGGTGCCGGCGCGTCGCTCGTGGAGACGCACATCGTGCTCGACGAACTGGGCCGCACGTTGACGCCCGCTCCCCTGCTCGGCACCGTGCTCGCTGCCGAACTGCTGGTCGCCCTCGGTGACGCCGGCGCGTGCGAACGGCTGCTGCCGCGTATCGCGGCCGGCGACATCGTCTCGGTCGCGTGGGCAGACGACAAGGGATGGCGAGAGGGCGCAGCATCGTTCGCGAACGGACGCGTCGACGGCACGGCGCACTACGTGCTCGACGGCGACCTCGCGGAGGTGCTGCTCGTCGTCACGCCCGACGCGATCGTCGAGGTCGATCCGAGCGCAACAGGTGTGCGCCGGGTGCACACGCCGACGATGGACCCCACCCGCCGACTGGCGCGCATCGACTTCGACGGCGCGAACGGTGCACCGCTGACCGGTGACGCGACCTCAGCGCGCATGCACCTGCAGGACGTCGCGTGCGTCGCCGTCTCCGCAGACGCAGTCGGCGCGATGACTCGGGTCCTCGAGATGACCGTCGAGTACTCGAAGCTGCGCGTGCAGTTCGGGCGGCCGATCGGCAGTTTCCAGGCGCTCAAGCACCGCATGGCCGACCTGCACGTGGTCGTCGAAGCGGCCCGCTCCGCCTCGTACGCGGCGGTGGCCGCAACGCTGCATCCGTCCGTCGCGAAGGCGTACTGCTGTGAATCGTTCTGCACCGTTGCGGGCGAGGCGATCCAGCTGCACGGCGGCATCGCGATCACGTGGGAGCACGACGCACACCTGTACTTCAAACGAGCGCACGGCGATGCACACCTGTTCGGCCAGCCCGCCGAGCACATCGCGCGAATGGCCGCCATCGCCGGAATCGAGGACCGTTGAAATCGCAGCAGGAGCTGTCCGATCGCCTGGAGATCCAGGACCAGATCACCGCGTACAGCTACGCGATCGACCTGCACGACTGGGACGCGCTGGACGACATCTTCACGCCGGACGCGTCGCTCGACTTCACGGCGAGCGGTGGCGAACGCGGCACGCGCGACGAGCTCAAGCCATGGCTGGCCACGTCGCTCGACCTCTTCGACGGGCACCAGCACTTGATGGGCAACACGCGCGTGCAGTTCGGCGCGGACGGCGACACGGCGACGTCACAGACGATGTGTCTCAACCCGATGCCGCTGACGCATGACGGCCGCCAGCAACTCGTGCTGGTCGGCATCTGGTACGCCGACGAATGGGTGCGCACACCGCAGGGCTGGCGCATCACCAACCGCGTGCAGCAGAAGGGTTTCCTGCACGGGCTTCCGGCGAGCTAGCCGTTAGAGTCGGCCGGTGACTCGCGCACGGCCGATCGGGGCGGCCCTCGCCGCGGTCACCCTGTTGCTCGCCGGATGCGCGGGCAACACCGTCACAGGTACCGGCCGGGCGCTCAACCCCGGCGCGGGGACGCCGACGGTCCCGGGTGGCTTTCCGTCCACGTCCGCTGCGCCGGGCGCGTCTTCGAACGCGTCGACTGCACCGGCCGGGCGGGGCGTGCTCGTGACGTATCCGGCGGGTCACTTCAGCGTCATGATGCCGACGCAAGCCACCGAACGAAGTGAGCCGGGCTCGCTCGGCGGTGCGTCGTTCACCGTCTACATCGCGGTCTCGGTCAGTGGCGGCAACACGCCGACCGAGGTAGCCAGTGAGGACATCGACCAGCCGCTCGACCCCGCCGACTATGCGATCACGCTGCGCACAGCGGTGGGCGAGTTCGGCAGCGCGTCCGGTGCCACGGTGGACTCGCAGACCCCGACGCAATACCGCGGCTATACCGCGCGCCGCGCCGCGGTCACGACGCCGGACGGGCGGCCGTTCACACTGCTCGTCTTCATGTACTCGTCGACGCGCCTGTTCATCGTCTTCGCCTCGGCCGGCGCCGTGTACGACCTGGTCACGTCCACCCTGCGCTTCCTGCCGTAGGACGCGCGCACTGCGGTGGCGCGGCGTTCATGCCGCGCGGCCGGCCTCCCTCGGCACGCCCGGTCAGATTTCGGCCGCCTTT
>DATGFB010000198.1:0-4647 GCA_035309605.1 Jatrophihabitantaceae bacterium | reverse complement strand
TCAAACTCGCCGGCGTGCTCGAGGAAGGGCACGTCACCGACCTGAGCCCGGGCATGGTCGAGGTCGCGAAGCGCAACGCGGCCGCGCTCGGGTTCGCCGTCGAGGGACGCGTCGCAGACGCCGAACGGCTGCCCTACGACGACGAATCGTTCGACCTCGTCGTCGGGCATGCGGTGCTCCACCACATCCCCGACGTCGAGCTGGCGTTGCGCGAAGTGCTGCGCGTGCTGAAACCCGGCGGGCGCTTCGTGTTCGCAGGCGAGCCGACTCGATACGGCGACGTCGTCGCGCGCCGCTTGTCACGGTTCACGTGGTGGGCCACGACCCACGCGACGAAGCTGCCGCGGTTGGCGGCGTGGCGGCGTCCGCAGGCCGAACTCGACGAGTCATCGCGCGCCGCCGCGCTCGAAGCCGTCGTCGATCTGCACACGTTCGCGCCGGCCGAACTCGCCGCGACGGCGCGGCGCGCCGGCGCAGTCGACGTGCGCGTCACGACCGCGGAGTTGACCGCCGCCTGGTTCGGCTGGCCGGTGCGGACTTTCGAGGCCGCGGTCCCGAGCGGCAAGCTCGGCATGCGCTGGGCGAACTTCGCGTTCAAGGGATGGACGCGGTTGTCGGCACTGGACCGGGTGCTCGAACGCGTCGTGCCGAAGGGGTTGTTCTACAACGCCGAGATCACCGGGTTGAAGCGCTAGGTGACGACTTCCGCTGTCGGGGGCACGGACGGGAGGTGGACTGCACAGCACCGCAACCCGCGGTTCGTGCTGTTCGATCTCGACGGCACCGTGTCCGACTCGGAGCGGGGCATCCTCGCCGCGCTGCGGTACGCGTTCGCGGCGAACGGTCTCGATCCGCTGCCACCTGACGTCGAGCGTGCGATCCTCGGTCCGCCGTTCTACGAGTCGCTGCCACCGCTGATCGGCGACGTGCCGCTCGCCGCCGTGATCGATGCATACCGCTCGCACTACGGCGACGCCGGGATGTTCGACACGCGAGTGTTCGACGGCGTCGCCGAACTGCTCGCCGCATTGCGCACGCGCGGCACGACGCTGGCCGTGGCGACGAGCAAGCCGGAGCATTACGCAGTGCCGATCGTCGAATACCTCGGGCTGGCCGACGCGTTCACGACGGTCGGCGGTGACGAACTCGACGGTTCGCTGCCGACGAAGGCACTCGTGCTCGCGAAGGTGCTGCACCGACTGGGCGATCCTGATCCGCGCGACGTGCTCATGGTGGGTGATCGAGTACACGACGTGGACGGCGCGCGCGAGCACGGCATCGACTGTGTCGGAGCCGGCTGGGGATACGGACTGCCCGGCGAGCTCGATGCGGCGGCGCTGATCTGCGCGACGCCGCGCGACCTCGCGCGCGCGTTCGGCCTGGACGTGGACGGCCTGGATGCTGCGGCGTCCTGAACCGGTGCCACTGCGCAGCGCGCGGTTCCTGAGATGGGCATCGCTGCGGTGGATCGTCCGCAACCGCGCGTGGACGCCGTGGTACCTCGTCCGCTACTGGCGCTTCGCGTGGTTCAAGCTGACGCATCGCGGCGTCATCACGCGCGGGTTCGTGTTCCTGGATCGCGGCGTCGAGATCTATGTGCGCCGCGGGTACGGGCGCCTCGTCCTCGGCCGCTGGGTGCACATCGGCAACGACTGCGCATTGCGCTGCCACGAGGGCACGTTGACGCTCGGGGACAAGAGCGTGCTCGCGCGCGACATCTCGATCAACTGTTACCTCGACGTCGAGATCGGTGACTCCGCGCTGATCGCCGACAGCGTCTACATCTCCGACTTCGACCACAAGTTCCAGGACCTGATCACGCCCATCAAGGATCAGGGGATCGCGAAGTCGCGGGTGCGGATCGGGCGCGACGTGTGGATCGGCACGAAGGTGACCGTCACGAGTGGTGTGACTATCGGCGAAGGCTCGGTGATCGGCGCGAACGCCGTCGTGACGCGTGACATCCCGCCGTTCTCGGTCGCGGTCGGTGTGCCCGCGCGCGTCGTCAAGGACCGCCGCGCCCTGTCGTGATCGCGCGCTCGTAGACGGCGGCGGTGTGCGCGGCGACGGCCGGCCAGGCGTAGCGGCGGCCCACCGCGCGGGCGGCGCGTTGTGCGTGTCGACGGGCCGCGTCCGGTTCGTCCAGCACGCTGACGATCGCATCGGCGAGCTCAGGTGTGTCACCCGGCGTGAACGACGCCGTGGCGATGCGTGACTCGACGAGGTCGTCCAGCCCGCCGGTGCGTGCGACGACGAGCGGCGTGCGGGCGGCTGCCGCCTCGAGAGCGACGATGCCGAACGGTTCGTACAGCGACGGCACGACGACGACATCGGCGGCGCCGAGGATCGCAGCCAGATCGACCTCGGGCACGAACCCGGCCCACTCCACCGCGCGCGCCAGCCGTCGGCGTCGAGCGCGCGATTGCAACTGGTCCTCGTAGACGCCGGTGCCTGCGACGAGCAGCCGCGCGCCGGGATGCGTGCGGCGTACGGCAGGCAGCGCATCGAGCAGCGTCTGCACACCTTTCTCGTAGACGAGCCGGCCGGCGAACACGACGAGCGGGCCGTCGGGCGGGGCGTGCCGCTTGCGTGCCTCGGCGATGGAGGTGGTGCCGGCTCGCCAACGCAGCGCGTCGATTCCGTTCGGCACGACATCGACCTGATCCGCGTCGAGTTCGAACAGCTGCATCGCTTCGGCGCGCATGGCGGACGAGCAGGTGATGACCGCGTCCGCTTCCTGCGCCACCCAGCGCTCGACGGAGTGAATGGCGAGGTTCAGCGGTTTGGGCAGCCACCCCTGGTGCCGGCCCGCCTCCGTCGCGTGCATCGTGACGACGAGCGCGGCGCGCGTCGCCTGCGCAAGGGTGACGGCGCTCTGTGCGACCAGCCAGTCGTGCGCATGTACGACATCGGGTCGCCAGCGCCGGACCACGGGAAGCGCAGCGCGCACCAGCGCGTGCTCGGCCGCCTGCGTCCAGGCGAGCAGCGACTCGGTCGTGAAGTCGATCGCGATCGGGTCGGCGGCGGCGCGGCGCACCCGCACGCCGTCGCGCGTCTCGTCGACCGGCTTGCTCGACTCGCCGCGGGTGACCACACAGACCTCGTGGCCCTGCGCGACGAGTTCGCGGGCCAGCGCGTCGACGTGCCGGCCCAGTCCGCCCACGACAATGGGCGGGTATTCCCACGTCAGTACCAACACTCGCACGGCCTCAGACATTAGTGTTCGGTGCGTGACCGGTCCGGCGGTGCGCTCGCGGATGCCCGCTATCGCGTGGTTTCTGCTGATCGTCGGTGTGCTGTGCTGGGCGCTGTGGAGCTTGATGAGCGGGACCCAGCACCACAGCTACGACGCGGGCAAGCGGCCGCGCTACCCGGTGCACCTGACGTCCGGCAACGCGTACATCCTCTCCGCGCACGGCGGTGTGCAAGCACTGCTCGATCGAGGCGTCGACGTCACGACCCCGCGCTGCGAATGGTCGCTATCGGGCACGGCACCGCAAGCGCTGACCGTGTCGCCGTTGACGGTGAACGACAAGGGCACGAACGCGGTCGCGACATTCGTCGGCCCGTACACCGGTGACCTCACGATCGACTGCCCGGCGTGGGGCGATGTCTTTGTCGACAACGCCGACAACGCGAAGCCCGACATCGCCGGTTGGTTCCTGGTTGCCGGCGTGATCGCTCTGACGCTCGGCGTCGGACTCGGGCTGTCGTCGTGGCGAACCGCGCTCGCGCAACGCTCAGCCCAGCGGTCGATGGGCGACGACGACGAGGTCGAGACTTTCGCCGACCTCACGCGCTCCCGCCGACACGATCACGAAGTCGGACGTGACGACGGAGACGACGTCCTGTACTAACCGAGCCGGCCATTCGTCCGGCGGTCCGGCGAGCTGGGCGTCGACGAACGAGCCGCCGTGCCGCGCGTCGAATTCGGCCAGACGCGCTCCCGCGTGCAACCCGAGCACGCCGTCGACGACGAACCCGTCGCGCTCGAGCAGCTCCGAGAGTTCGTGCGGGTCGAACTCCTTGGTGTGGAACGGATTGACCGGTACGTCCAAGCCGGGCGAGAACGTGAGCCGGTTCGGTGTCGTCATCAGCAACCGTCCGCCTGGCCGCAACACGCGCAGGCATTGGCGCACGAACTCGCGGTGGTTCCACACGTGTTCGACGACCTGCAGGGTCGCCACTGCGTCCACCGACTCGCTGCCGATCGGCAATGCGGCGAGGTTGCCGCGTACGAAGTGCGCTTGGGGATAGGTCGCGGCCGCGTGCGCGATCGTGAGCGCGTCGTAGTCGACTCCGACGATGCGCTGTGTCGAGCGGGCGAGCAGCGCGGTGCCGTAGCCCTCACCGCAACCCACCTCGACGGCGGTGCAGCCCTCCAGCAGTGGCGCCAGGTATTCGTAGGCAGCTTCGTGCCTGCGGAACCAGTAGTTCTCCGCGGGGATTCCAGGGACAGTTCGCTCGCCCGTCAGCGGGAGAGTCCCCGAATTCACCGGCATGGACGCGGTCATCGGCGCAGCCGGCCTTCCTGACATCGCGTTTCCCACGGGGCTCGACGTGACGATATCCAGCTCGAATTGTGGCCGTCAACGCGAACTCGACGCGCCTGCCGAAGCACGCGCGACGACCCGACTCAGGCCCACT
>DATGFB010000197.1:0-7915 GCA_035309605.1 Jatrophihabitantaceae bacterium | reverse complement strand
CGGTACGAGATGACGTTCGCGACCTGCGCGGCGTGCTCGCGCCCGTGCAGTTCGTAGACGTACTGGATGGCCTCTTCGCGCCGGTCGGACTCGATGTCGATGTCGATGTCGGGTGGCTCGCCGCGTTCGGGAGCGAGGAAGCGCTCGAACATCAGCTTGTAGTAGACGGGGTCGACCGCGGTGACCTCGAGTGCGTAACAGACCGCCGAGTTCGCCGCGGATCCCCTGCCCTGACAGAGGATTCCGCTCTCGCGGCAGAACCGCGCGATGTCCCACACGACGAGGAAGTAGCCGGGGAAGTGCAACTCCTCGATGATCGCGAGTTCGTGCTCGATCTGCCGGTACGCCTCGTCCTCGTGCGGCTTGCCCGCGAAGCGCCGCGCCGCGCCGCGGTAGGCGAGCTCGCGCAGGTACGTCATCTCGGTGTGCCCGTCCGGGACGGGGAACGGCGGCAGGTCGGGTGCGATGAGCTGCAGCGAGAACGCCGTCTCTTTGCCGAGCCGCTCGGCCGCTTCGACCGCGCCCGGCCAGCGCGCGAAGCGCTCTGCCATCTCAGCGCCGGAGCGCAGGTGCTGCCCCGCCCACGACGGCAACCAGCCGTCGACGTCGTCGAGCGTGCTGCGCGCGCGCACCGCGGCGAGCGCTGTCGCGAGCGGCCGGCGCGGCGGGCCGTGATAGTGCGCCGCCGTGGTGGCGACGACGGGCAGTGCGAACTCGTCGGCGAGCGTCGTCAGTGCTGCATAGCGCTCGTCGGCGAGCGGGTCGAGTTCGTGCGTCAGCTCGACAGCGACGTTGTCGCGTCCGAAGCGGTCGACGAGCTCGGCGAGCGCACGCCGGGCCGGGTCGAGTGCGAACGTCCCGAGTACACCGGACTCGAGCGCTTGCCGCACCGATCCCTTGCGGCAGCCGGTAAGCACCAGCCAGTGCCCGTCGGCCGCGTGCGACACCTCGTCGATGTCGTAGACCGGCCGCCCCTTCGCACCACCGCGCAGCTGTGCGGTGCTGATCGTGCGGCACAGGCTCGCGTAGCCGTCGGGGTCGCGCGCGATCGCGAGCAGGTGCGTGCCGGGTGGATCGGGGACGCCGACGCGTGCGGCGATCATCTGCTCGGCCTGCGTCGCCGGCATCGGCACGTCCAAGGACAACTCGGCGCCGAAGGACGTCGGCAGGCCGAGCGCGTCGGCGACCTCGGCGAAGCGCACGATGCCGTACATGCCGTCGTGGTCGGTGAGCGTGAGGCCGGACAGGCCGAGACGTACCGCTTCTTCGGCGAGCTCTTCGGGCGATGATGCGCCGTCGAGGAAGCTGAACGACGAGTGCGCGTGCAACTCGGCGTAGCCGACGCGGTGCGCCGGGCGGACCACAGAGCCGGGCTCGTACGACGGGCGCTTGCGCGACCACGCAGGGGAGTCGCCACCGTCACCCGCCTCGTCCGGCCAGATCGCCGAGCCTCGGGGGCCGGCGACGCCGTTGTCCGGCGGCGCAGGCGCGGGTCGCCCCGACAGCCGCCGCTCGAGCTCGGACCACGGGATGGACGGATTGTCGAACCCCACTCGGTCAGATTAGAACGTCAGTTCTAATCTGACCAGCGCGAATCCGGTGGTGAGCCGTCGGCCGGAGGACCACCATGACCGAGGTGAGCGAGCAACCCCAGCGGTGGACGCGGGCGAGCGTCTATCCCGACATGTGGGTCGACCCCGACGACGATCCCCGCAACACCGCCTCGGTCAGTCCGGACGGCGAGCTGGCGACGCTGCAGGACTACCTGACGAGCTACCGGCTGACCCTGCTGATGAAGTGCGACGGGCTGGACGCGGAACAGCTGGCCCGCCGCTCGGTGCCGCCGTCGACGATGTCGCTGCTCGGACTGATCCGGCACCTTGCCGAGGCCGAGCGCGATTGGCGCGGCTGGATCATGCCCGGCGATCGTCCGCCGAAGCTGTACGGCGCGCGCGACGCCGACTTCGACGACGCGATCGCCGACCGAGCCGTCGTCGACGCCGCGTACGCCGACCTCGCTCGCGAGCAGGCGGCTACCGACGAAGCACTGGCCGCGCGCACCGATCTCGGTGAGCGGCTGGGCGACAACAACATCGCGGTCCGCGAGCTGCTGGTGCACCGCATCGAGGAGTACGCGCGCCACTGCGGGCACGCCGATCTGCTGCGTGAGTGCATCGACGGCCGCGTCGGCCAGTGAGTGGCCGGTGGCCTGATCAGTCGGTCTTGACGACGGTCTCGCACGTCCACGGGTACGGCGAGCGGCGCACCCATCCTGACGAGGTGAGCTGGATCAACGCCTCGCAGGGTGTCGTCCGCTTGTTCCCGACGTCCTGCGGCGCGAACAGGCCGTTGTCCGAGTACGCGTGGACGTCGCGCAACGCGGCGATCAGCGACTGCCGGCTGAGCGACCCGCCGAGCTGCACGGCGAGATCGGTGAACAGCCGCATCGCACCCCACGCGAAGATGCCGAAGAAGGACGGCTGCGCGTTCGGCGCGACGCGATGCAACCAGGTGAGGTAGAGCTGCAGCTCCGGCGTGCGCGACGCCTCTTCGAACATCGCCGTGTCGATGTAGCTGTACATGCCGTCCAGCGTGTGGCCCGCGTCGGCCACGAACACCGGGTCGTAGGCCACCGAGTCCATGATGAAGACCGGATGCAGGTTCTGTGTCTGCATCGCCTGCATCAGCCGTACCGCATAGATCGCGGTGCCTTCGAACTGCACGAGCTGGGCGCCGGCGTTCTTCAACGTCGTCGCGTAGGTGGAGTAGTTGAAGTCAGTGACGTCGATAGGAATGGGCTTGACGACGAAGTGGTACCCCACGTCCTGCATGGCTTGCTCGTAGCCGAGGGCGTTCGGCACCGATGACCCTGCATTGAGATACAGCATCGCGGACTTCAGGTACGCCGAGCCCGTCTCGCGCTTGATGAGGTCGTACTGGGACGTCGGGGTGAGGTCGGGGGCTGCGGCGTCTGTGCCGAACACGACCGGAGCAGCCGTCCGTTCCGGTGAGGTCGGAATGGCACGCAGATCGGGGATCCCGCAGTTCGTCACCGTCTGGGCTCCACCGGCGTCGAACGCGCCCATCGAGCCGACCATCGCGAAGGAGCTGCCGCACGCGGCAAGCGACGCCTGTTGATCGCCCGCACTGCTGGTCTGGCTGTCATAGGTCGCGAGCTTGAGCCTGCGGCCACAGATCGTGGACGTCGAGTTGAAGTACGCGGCATACGCGTAGGCAGCCTGCTGCGCCGCTGTGAACAGACCGGGCACCGGGCCGCTCAAGTCGGCGACGTTCGCGACCGTGATCGTCGAGTCGTTGATGCCTGTGGTGTCGTGGAGGCCGGCGCAGTTGCCGGCTTGCACGCCGGCGGTCGCAGCCGGCGCGCCGCTGCCGTTCGACCCGCCGCCCGGCACGTCGGCGCCGAGAGAGGACGCACCGCCGATCGGCACCCCCGCGCTGTTCGTCGCGCCGCCGGGTGCGAACGCACCCGGCACTCCCGTCGTCGACGCGTTGGTGCCTTCGGCGTTCGCGCGCGCGTCGCCGAAGAACTGGTCCGGGGGCACGACCGACGAGCACGCTGTGGCCAGGAACAGGCAGCCGACGGCCGCGAGTGCGCCTACCCAGCGCAGCAGACCTACCCCGTGCCGCACCTGGCCATTCTCCGACGACGCGGCGCGTTGCGCACAACGATGCGTTAAGTCGGGGTGTCGTGGGGGTACCGTTCCGCCGACTTGGGTGGCGGAGGAGGGGCCTGCGATGACGCTGACCGCGTTGACGGCGCTTGCGCGCCCTCGTTCGCGGCTGCTCGCGCAGTACCTCATGACGTGCCCGAGTTGCGACAAGCCGGCGGCAGCTCACGTCGATACCGACGCCATGGAGCTCGTCCGGTTCGTGTGCCCGGACAGCTGCGCACTGGACGCGGCTGTCGTCCTCAAGCGGCTGGAGTGCGCCGACTCGGCGTGAACCGCACCGGCAGTTCCTCCAGGCCGCTGATGAAGTTGGACGGGCGTGACGGGAACGGGCCGGGTTGGGCGAGCGCGATGTCGGGAAGCCGCCCGAACAATTGCTCGAACATCACCCGAAGTTCGATGCGCGCGAGCTGATTGCCGAGGCAGAAGTGGGTGCCGAAGCCGAACGCGAGGTGCGGGTTCGGGTCGCGCGAAACATCGAACGTGTCGGGCGCATCGAACACGGTCTCGTCGCGGTTGGCCGACGGGTACAGCAGCATGATCTGCGCGCTGTCCGGAATCGTGACACCGTCGATCTCCACGTCGCGAGTCGTGGTGCGCACCATGTTCTTGATCGGGCTGACCCACCGCAGCATCTCCTCGACCGCGACGCCGAGACGGGCCGGATCGGACTGCAGCAGGCGCAGCTGGTCGGGGTGCTGCAGCAGCGCGAGCATGCCGCCTGAGAGCACGTGCCGAGTCGTCTCGTCGCCGCCGATGAGCAGCAGCAGCGATTCGAAGATCAGCGCATCGTCGTCCAGCCGGTCGCCGTCGATCTCGGCGTTGACCAGGATCCCGACCAGGTCGTCGTCCGTGCCGGTTCGCCGGCGGTTCTCCAGCACCGGCTGCATGTACGCCATGTACTCGGCGAACGCCAGCGATGCGCCGGCCACTGTCTCCTCGCGCAGGTCGCCCTGCGAGGTGAGCATTAGCTCCGACCACCGCAGCAGGTCAGGGCGCGACTCGTGCGAGACGCCGAGCATGTCGCCGATCATGTTCAGCGGAAGCGGTGCTGCGACGTCACGGACGAAATCGCACTCACCTCGTTCGCAAACCTCGTCGATCACGGCGTCGCACACAGCGCGCACGTGCTCCTCCATCGCCGCGATGCGACGCGGTGTGAAGCCGGCGCTCACCAGCTTGCGATGCCGCTTGTGTTCGGGCGCGTCCATGTCGACCATCATCGGCAGCGGCATGAACTTCGGCCGTGAGCCGCCGATGCCGTTGGAGAACGTCGCCGGGTCGGTGCCCATCGCCTTGACGTCCTTGTAGAGCGCCGCGGCCCAGAGGTCGTTCGCCTCGTCGTGGTAGATCGGCGCGTTGGCGCGCATCCACGCATAGGCTCGGTGGGGGTCGGGTCCGCCGTGGAAGTCACCGCTCATGAGGTCGATCGCGAGCTCAGCCGGTGCGACGGTCATCGAGCGCTACCTCCGGGTCCGTTGCCGACAAGTGAAACACGTTCTACCGTGTCGGGCCAGGTGACGAACATCGACTGGACGCGACCGCCCCCCGCGAGATGGTGATCCGCCGAGTGGCCGGTTACGCGCCGAGTGGCGCGTTAGAACCGGCCACTCGCGTTCCAACTGGCCACTCGGCGAGACGACGGTAGGTTTCGCGGCATGGGCGCAACGGTGGGGGACTCGATCGAGATCGCGGCGTCGCCGGAAGCCGTCTACGACATGGTCAGCGACGTCACGCGCATGTCCGAGTGGAGTCCGGAGCAGTCGGCGACGAAGTGGGTCGGCGGCGCGACCGGGCCGGTCGTCGGGGCGCGGTTCCGCGGCACGAATCGCATCGGCTGGCATCGCTGGTCGACGTCGTGCAAGGTCATCGACGCGACGCCGGGCAAGCGCTTCGCCTTCCACGTGTCCGACTACGGGTTCGCGGTCTCCGACTGGATCTACGAGTTCGAGCCGACGCCCACGGGCTGCAAGGTCACCGAGTCGACGATCGACCGGCGCGGCTTCATCATTCGCGTCGGCGGTGGACCGGTGACCGGCGTGTACGACCGCAGCTCGCACAACTTGGAGGGCATCCGCACGACGTTGGCGGCGCTCAAAGCAGCTGCCGAAGCCTGATGCACTCAGCCGGCGAGCCTCGCGGCCACCGTCGCGCCGAGATCCCAGCAGTTCTCGCGGTCGTTCTTGCCCGGGGCGCCGATGATCGACACCGGTTCGTGCACGCGCTGCCAGCCCATGCCGTCGACGATCGACTCGACGCCGCGCACCGCACCGGCGGTGTCGTTGTTGCCGTGCACGTACAGCCCGTACGGCGCTCCGACCTTCGCGGTCAGCGTCGGGTAGTACACGGCGTCGAAGAAGTGCTTGAGCGCACCGGACATGTATCCGATGTTCGCCGGCGTACCGAGCACGAACCCGTCCGCGGCGAGTACGTCCACCGCGGTCGCCGCAAGCGCTGCTCGGACGACGACGTCGACGCCTTCGATGCCCTCGGCACGTGTGCCGTCGAGCACGGCTTCGAGCAGCTCTTGCAGCGCCGGCGAGGTCGTGTGATGTACCACCAGCAGCGACGCCACGAGCTCACGTTATCGGCGGCCTGCATACGGCGATCACGCGACGAGAAACCGGTCCAATCCGTGCCATCGGCGCATCTGGAACATTGACGGGCACTTCACGGCAGTTCTAGGTTGCGCCGCTGTAGTGGTGAGGGGAAATCGGTCCGATTCGGGCCGAAAGTGCTCGCTGTCGTTGCCGGACGACGCCGACGCCTCAGCGAGGTCCTGGACGTGTGACCGCGAACGCGCGGCGACCGTGCGTTCGTACCAACGGACAGTCGGGGGGCTCGGGGGATGTCTGGTGCACGCACGAAAGCTCGTCGGTATTTCGCCAGCTTGATCGCAGTCAGCGCCACGGTCGGTGCGCTGGTGGTGCCGCTGGCAGTGTCGGTCGTGCTGGCGCCGCCGGCGCAAGCGTTCACCGCACCCTCCGAGGTCACCGACATCAACCCGAACTCGCTGACGTCGGGCACGTTGTTCGGCGGTCGCACCGTCGCATTCGCTGTCAATCCGATCAACACGAACATCGTGTGGGCAGCCACCGAGTTCGGCGGCCTGTGGAAGAGCACCAACCACGGCTCGTCGTGGTCGCACGTCGACCAGGTTCCGCTGACCGCGATGCAGGACGTGCAGATCGCATCGAGCGACACCAACTTGATGATCGCGACCGGTGCGTACGACGGCAGCATCGACAACCGCGGTGGCGGCATCTGGCGCAGCACGGACGGCGGCAACACGTGGGCGCAGGCGCCCGGCTCGAACGTGTGCGCGCCGATTCGCTTCAACAACGCGCGTAAGGCTGCGATCGCCGCCGGTACGCCGGGCAGCCTCACGGTGCTCGTCGGAATGGACTGCGGCATCGCGAAGAGCACCGACTCGGGTGCGACGTGGTCGTTCGTCGGCGTGCCGGGCAACAGCCAGGTGTGGGACGTCAAGGTGCGCACCGTAGGCGGCAACCTCCAGGTGGACGCATGCGGCAACGGCGGTTACGTCCGCTCGAACAACGGCGGCAGCACCTGGCCGACGGAGACCGACTGGGGGGCGGGGACGTTCCCGCACCCGGTGCTCGGCAGCCCACCGGCCCCGCAGAACCCCGGCGACCCGTGCCGGGTCGCGACCGCACCGCAGGACGCGAACACGGTGTTCATGGCCGCGCGCAGCCCGGTCCCGAACCCAGGTGACGGCATCGGCGAGACGTATCAGTTCGAGAGCGACAACGGTGGCGGGAGCTGGCACGACTTGAACGTGTCGTCCGACGGCAACGGACGCGACCCGAGCGTCATCACGTACCCGGCGTTCGACGGCGTCGCCAACCACTTCGAGGTGTACTTCCTGACCGACCAGATGGTCATGCACCTGCAGTGCGACACCAACAACGCGCAACGGTGTGCAGACGGCACCGGCGCGAACACGTCGGCGCCGTGCTGCTCCGGCACCGACTCCCCTCCGTGGAAGGTGTACGACGCGAGCATCGAAGCGGTGCACTACGCGACCGACCCGGGTGACCTCGCACTCGACCCGACGTCGGGCTGCCCGTTCCTCGAGGGCGGCGACGGCGGCATCTTCGCCACGACGAACGGCTGCACCGCGAGTCCGACCTTCACCGATGCGAACACCGGGCTGCACGCGTTGTGGCTGTACCAGTCGGCCGCAACCGCGGTGCCCGCAGATC
>DATGFB010000196.1:0-8087 GCA_035309605.1 Jatrophihabitantaceae bacterium | reverse complement strand
AGCGGATCATGCGTGCGCCCGGCGGAGTGGAGATCCACGAAGGTGACGTGATCTCGATCGACGGCACCTCCGGTGACGTGTTTCGCGGTGAGGTGGCGGTGGTGGCCTCGCCGATCGTGGACTACTTCGAGGGCGTGCTGGATCCTGCGGCTGAGGACGCGCCGGACCTGGTCAAGGCGGTGGACCGGATGATGCGCCACGCCGACGGGGTGCGCCGCATGGCGGTGCGCGCGAACGCCGACACCGCCGAGGATGCGGCGCGGGCGCGGCGCTTCGGTGCACAGGGCATCGGTTTGTGCCGCACTGAGCACATGTTCCTGGGCGAGCGGCGCGCGCTGGTCGAGGCATTGATCCTCGCCGACACCGACGAGGAGCAAGAACGCGAACTGGCCGAACTGCTGCCGCTGCAACGCGCCGACTTCGTGGAGATCTTCGAGGCGATGGACGGGCTGCCGGTCACGATCCGGCTGCTCGACCCGCCGTTGCACGAATTCCTGCCCGACATCACCGAACTGTCGGTGCGCGTCGCGGTCGCCGAAGCGCGCGGGGAGAAACGCGAGAACGACCTGCGCATGCTGCAGGCGGTGCACAAGCTGCATGAGCAGAACCCGATGCTCGGCCTGCGCGGCGTCCGGTTGGGCGTGGTGATCCCCGGGCTGTTCGAGATGCAGTCACGCGCGATCCTGGAAGCCGCCGCCGAACGCATCAAGGCCGGCGGCGTGCCACGCGTGGAGATCATGGTGCCGCTGGTCGCGAACGTGCAGGAATTCGAGACGGTCAAGCTCGACATCATCCAGGTCGCACGCGAGGTGCGCGCCGAGACCGGGGTGCACCTGGAGTTCCTCGTCGGCACCATGATCGAACTGCCCCGCGCTGCACTGACCGCCGACCAGATCGCCGAGGCGGCCGAGTTCTTCTCCTTCGGCACCAACGACCTGACGCAGACGACGTGGGGCTTCTCGCGCGACGACGTCGAGGCGTCCTTCTTCACCGCGTATCTCGAGAAGGGCATCTTCGGCATCTCGCCGTTCGAGTCCATCGACCGCGACGGCGTCGGCGAACTCGTCCGCATCGCCGCAGAGAAAGGCCGCTCACACCGGCCGGGTTTGAAACTCGGCGTCTGCGGCGAGCACGGCGGCGACCCCGACTCCGTGCACTTCTTCGAGACGGTCGGCCTCGATTACGTCTCCTGCTCGCCGTTCCGCGTCCCGATCGCCCGCCTCGAGGCCGGCCGCTCGGTCACCGACGAAGTCGGCGCACCCGGCTGAGCCACCTCACCAACAGGGGAACAGAGAAGCGAGCGAGCCCGGACGTAACGTCATCCGGGCTCGCTCGCAGACGTTGGTCCCCCCGGCACTGCGTGCGAAGGCCTCGGGACACTGTTTGTCCGGGCTCACTCACCACGAAGCATCCGCCATACGCACGAGCGTTAATAGGGCGTGAGGCAATTCTCGGCTCGGAAACGACGTACCTGAGGACTACCGCCACACCCTGCGGCCCGAACAGTCACGTGCTGGGCCCTATCCACAGGATTTCCTGCCGGCTGGGATTTGTCGGAGTGGTCGTATAAATTCGTACGTATGAGCGAGTCGCCGGACGCCGTCGCCACCCGGCTCGCTGCCGCGGTCCCAGACGCCGCGGGGGTCGCGGAACTCACCGCGGCCGAGGCAGTTCTCTCTGACGATGCCGCGTGGGACGGCCTCCGGGCGCTCGAGCGTCAGATCGCCTGGCTACAGGCGCGCCAGCTGTCGTTGCTGGCGCGAGCCGCGGCCGCGATGCCGCGCACGTACAACGACGCCAATCACGATTGGGCGCAGGAAGAGTTGTCCTGCGCGCTCACGATCTCGGCGAACGCGGCCGGCGCGCGCCTGGCTTTGGCGCGGATGTCGGCGGCACGCCCGACCGTTGCGGCGCTGCTCGCACGGGGCGGGACGACGATCGCTCACCTGCGCGTACTCGAGGCCGAAACCACGACCTCGACCTTGCGACGGCGGCGGTGGTCGACGCGGACGTGCTTGACGCGGCACGACGTCAGGCACCGGCGTCGTTCCGGCGCACGGCGCGCCGCGCGGTGTTGCGCCGCGTCCCGGCGGAGGTGATCGACGAGCGCTACGACACTGCCCGCGGCGAGCGATTCGTCGCCGGCGCACCGGCCGAGTACGGCATGGCGCAATTGCGTGCGTTGCTCCCGGCCGAGGACTTCGCGACCGTCATGGCCGCGATCGACGCTGTCGCCCGGCGCGTCGAGCCAGGCGACGCGCGCACTGCCGACCAGCGTCGCGCGGACGCGCTCACCCAGATCTGCACTGCCGTCTTGACGGGTGCGCCGGTCCGATCGCTTCTCACCGAGCACCACGTCCGGCCGACGGTGCACGTCGTCGCGGCCGAGTCGACCCTGGCTGGCACCGACGACGAACCCGCCGAACTCGACGGCCAGCCGATCCCGGCGTCGCTCGCGCGCAGGCTGGCGGCCGATCCTTCGGCGACCCGTCGACAGCTGGCGCTCGCGCATCCAGGCCGGTCGCTCGACCGCGGGCGTATCGCATACCGCCCGCCGGCCGACCTAGCCGCGTTCGTCATCGCGCGCGACCGCACGTGCGTGTTCCCAGGTTGCAACAGGGCGGCCCGGCGATGCGACATCGACCACCGCGTCCGGTGGCACGACGGCGGCCGCACCGACGCCGGCAACCTGCAGGCGCTGTGCCGTCGTCACCACCGCGCGAAGGACGTCGGGGGGTGGCGCAGTGAGCTGCTCGTCGACGGCGCGATCAAGTGGATCAGCCGCACGGGCCGGATCTATGTCCGAGAACGAGCGCGCTACCCGACGGCGGGGCCCGCGCCACCGACCGCACAAGAGGCGTGCGTGTGACCTCAATCGGGCGGCGCCGGCGCGCCGGCTCGGTATAAGTTCGGAGCGTGTTCCGCCGACGTTCGCGCCCCGACGAGAGGCGCGGCGAGTTGGCGTCGCGGCAGCGCGACCCGGACGGCGGCACGATGGTGCTCCCGGCAGTACCGCTCGTGCAGCAGATCCTCGACGAGTTCGGGCTCAAGCACTCCATCGACGAGGACGGCGACCTCACGGTCCGGTGGGAGAAGTGCAGCGTGTTCTTCTTCTTCTACGGCGACCGCAAGGAGGTGTTGCAGGCGCGCCTGTACGTCAACCGGCGCTTCTCGGTGGACAACAAGGCAGCGATCGCGTTGACGCTCGACGAATGGAACCGCACCAAGCTGTTCCCGAAGGCATATACGGTCGTGCCCGACGACGGCATGGTCGGCATCTGCGCGGAGCAATGCTTCGACTTCGAGGCAGGCGTGACGCGCGTGCAGCTGAAGTACGCGATCGGAATGTGGATCGACACGCTGCTGCGCTTCACCGACTGGGTGGACGAGCAGATGTGAGCGCGGCGTACTCGGCAGCCGACCGGGCGCGCCGCGTTGTCGAGCCGGCCAAGCGCGCCGGAGCGCAGCCGCAGGCCGACGAGCGCAACGACTTCTCGCGCGACCGCGCGCGAGTGCTGCACTCGTACGCGTTTCGCCGGCTCGCGGACAAGACGCAGGTCGTCGTGCCGGGCGAGGACGACTTCCCGCGCACCCGGCTGACCCACTCGCTCGAGGTGGCGCAGATCGGGCGCGAGATCGGTGCCGCACTGGGTTGCGAGCCGGACGTCGTCGACGCGGCCGGCCTCGCGCACGACATCGGGCATCCACCGTTCGGCCACAACGGCGAGCAGGCACTCGACGCCGCAGCGCAGGCGTGCGGGGGGTTCGAAGGCAACGCGCAGACGCTGCGCGTCCTCACCCGTATCGAGGCGCGCGCGGTGCTGCCCGACGGCGAGCCGGGCGGGCTCAACCTGACGCGCGCGGTGCTCGACGCGACGTGCAAGTACCCATGGGCGAAGCGGCCGGGCAGCCGCAAGTACGGCGTGTACGAAGCGGACTTCGAGGCGTTCGGGTGGATCCGCCGGGACGCCCCGCCACAGCGGCGCTGCCTCGAGGCGCAGGTCATGGACTGGGCCGACGACGTCGCGTACTCGGTCCACGACGTCGAGGACGGTGTGCACGCGGGACTGGTGCGGCTGGCGGCCGTCGACGATCACGTTCGCGAAGAGCTGTGCCGTATCGCGGCAGACCATTACTCGCCGCACGACGCACTCACCCTCGCGCCGGTGCTCGACGAGCTGCTCGACCTGCCGACGCTGCGCGATTTGGCCGGCTACGACGGCTCGTACCTCGCGCAGGCCGCCGCCAAGCGCGCGACGAGCGAGCTCACCGGACGCTTCGCCGGCGCCGCAGTCGCCGCGACCCGTGCCGCGCACGGCACCGAGCCGTTGTGCCGATACGCGGCTGATCTCGTCGTCCCCGCCTCGGTCGCGGCGGAGTGCGCGCTGCTGAAAGCGATCGCGGCGTATTACGTCATGCGCCGGCCTGGCTCAGCCGAGCGGCAGGCCGCCGAGCGCACCCTGCTCACCGAACTGCTGGCTGCCGTCGTCGAGGGAGCACCGATCACCCTCGACCCCGGCCTGGCACCTGCGTGGAAGATGGCCGAGACCGACGGCGACCGGCTGCGGGTAGCGGTCGACCAGGTCGCGCAGCTCACCGACTCCAGCGCCGCCGCCTGGCACGACCGCCTCGTCGCGCGCCGCGCCTAGACTGACCGCCGTGGCGGGCCGCATCCGGGACGAGGACATCGCCCTGGTGCGCGAGAAGACCCCGATCGACGAGATCATCGGCGAGCACATCCAGTTGCGCAACGCCGGCGGCGGCAATCTCAAGGGCATCTGCCCGTTCCACGACGAGAAGTCGCCATCGCTGTCCGTCTCGCCCGCGAAGGGCCTGTTCCACTGCTTCGGCTGCGGCGTCGGTGGCGACGTCATTCGGTTCGTCCAGCAGATCGAGCACGTCGAATTCGCCGAAGCCGTCGAGCGGCTCGCGGCGCGCGCGAACATCGCGCTGCGCTACGTCGAAGGAGGCGGTGCACCGCGCAACACCGGGCAACGCTCACGCCTGATCGACGCCCATCGCGAAGCAGCCGCGTTCTATTCGGCACAGCTGCACACCGACGAGGCGAAGCCGGCGCGCGAGTTCCTCGCGGCGCGCGGCTTCGACCAAACGGCCGCGGAACGCTTCGGCTGCGGCTATGCACCGTCGGGTTGGGACGCGCTCACGGCGCACCTGCTGGCCAAAGGCTTCGCGCCGGCCGAGCTCACGCTCGGCGGACTGTCACGGGAATCCGGACGCGGGTCCCTGATCGATCGCTTCCACCGGCGGCTGCTGTGGCCCATCCGCGAGGTGTCCGGCGACGTCGTCGGCTTCGGCGCGCGGCGATTGTTCGACGACGACCGCGTGGAGGCGAAGTACCTGAACACGCCTGAGACGCCGATCTACAAGAAGAGCCATCTGCTCTACGGCGTCGACATGGCCAAGAAAGAGATCGCGCGCCAGCACCGTGCCGTGATCGTCGAGGGGTACACGGACGTGATGGCGTGCCACCTCGCCGGCGTGACGACGGCGGTGGCGACCTGCGGCACCGCGTTCGGCTCGGATCACATCTCCGTCATCCGCCGGCTGCTGATGGACTCGGACGCGTTCACCGGCGAGGTGATCTTCACTTTCGATGGCGACGCTGCCGGGATGAAGGCAGCAGAGCGCGCATTCGGTGACGATCAGAAGTTCATGTCACAGACGTTCGTCGCGATCGAGCCGACCGGCATTGACCCGTGCGACCTGCGCATGAAGTCCGGCGACACTGCGGTGCTCGATCTCGTCGCGCGCCGCATCCCGCTCGTCGAATTCGTGCTGCGGGCCACCGTCGGCCGCTTCGATCTCGACACCGCCGAGGGTCGTACCGGCGCGCTCGATCGCGCCGTGCCCCTCGTCGCACGCATCAAGGACCACTCACTGCGTGACGAATACGCGCGCCGGCTCGCCGGACTCGTCGGCATGGACGATCCGATGCGCATCGTGAGCCGGGTGCGCGGCATGGTCCGGTCGGATGCGCAGCGCGGCCCCGCGCCTGCACCTTCGGCACCGGATGCTCCGGCGCGTGTCGACGACACCGTCGTCGCCGTCGAGCGCGAGGTACTCAAGGTCGCGCTGCAACTGCCCGCGATCGCCGGGCCGCAGTTCGACGCTCTCGGGGAGACGGCGTTCCTCGTGCCGGCGCACCAGAAGCTGCGCGCAGCGATTGCCTCTGCCGGGGGAGCCGTGGCCGGACGATCCGGCGCGTCCTGGGTTGCCGCGATCGAGCAGCAGATGCCCGACGAGCTCAAGAGCGGTGTACACGCGCTCGCCGTCGAGCCGTTGCACTCCGGCGCCGATGCGCAGGACCGCTACGCCGACGCGGTGCTCGCGCGGTTACAGGAGATGGTCGCGTCACGTCAGGTCGCGACGTTGAAGTCGAAGCTGCAGCGCATCAACCCGCAGGACGCGCCGGAGGAGCACGCCCGGTTGTTCGGCGAACTCATCTCGCTGGAAAGTCATCGGCGCGTACTGCGCGAGCGCGCTATCGGCGTGCAGTGATGACCGTTTAGTGATGACATTGTTCCGACGCCGTGAGCGCACGCCGGGCGAGCTGGTCGCGATGCTGCCCGCGGGCGAGCGCGTGGTGTCATGGGCCGAGACCGCCACCGGTTCGTTCGTCGCGGCGACGCCGACCGGCCTTTGGTGGCCAGACGCGCAAGGGTTGCGCTGCATCGGCTGGGAACGCGTTGACAAAGCGGTGTGGCAGCGCGACGGCACGCTCACGGTCGTCGAAGCTGATCTTGTCGACGAGCTGTTCCTCGTCGATCGCGCACCGGTCGTGATCGCGCTGGCTACGCCGCGCGACCTTCCGCCGACGGTGCGCGAGCGCGTCGAGTCCAACATCGCGCGTTCAGACGTCTATCCGGTGCCGGGCGGCAGCGCACGGTTCGTCGCGCGGCGGATACCCGGCCGCGACGGCCTGGTGTGGTGGGTGCGGTTGGAGGACGGCCTCCGCCCCGACGAGCGGGTTCGTGCCCACGTGCAACGGCGGATCGACGCGCTGCGCGCCGCGTCGGTCGCCGATCAGCCGTGGTAGCCGTTGACTCCGTTCGAACTGCCGGACGCGCCGCTGTGCAGCTTGGCCGCGAGTGAGGAGCGCGCGCGCTGCGTGAACGTGTCGACCTGGGCTTGGAGTACGCCCGCGGTCGTCTGAACGGTCTGGCTGCCCGCGAACCGACGGGCCATCGCAACGATCTGCTCGTACCGCTCCCGTCCCGCGCGGCTGCCGAGCACGTACCCGACCGCGCCTCCGACGACGAACGACAGCTTCACGAAAGGCTCCTCACTGTGTTGCCAGGCAGCCTAACCCGGAACGTCCCCGGGCTAACGGTGAGATAAGCTGGCGCGGCCTAGCGGGCGCCGAGCGAGCGGAATGCCCGCCGGTTCGCGTGATCCCCCGTAGCTCAATTGGCAGAGCATCCGACTGTTAATCGGAGGGTTACTGGTTCGAGTCCAGTCGGGGGAGCCAGCCAGATGTATTGCTTCGGTTGATGCCTCCCTTTCGGCCTTCGGTTGATGGGTGACGGTGTTTCGGCTGATATGTGACACCTACTTCGGCTGATCCTTGACATCCCTCGGCACCCGCAGTTCTCGGCTGCGCTGCCACAGTTATGCAATGGCGGCTCACCCTTGGGGGTGCGCGACTGCGATGGCAAGGACGTTGGTACTGATCAACAGTACTTTGGTCCTGGTGCGCATCGGGTTTGGATGGTAATTTCCGTGTTAGCTGTGGTTGTTTCGCCGGTATCCTCCGGCCCGACGAAGCGAGCTCAGCTACGCAAGTCCGGCGAAATCCGGCAAATCCGGAAGACCCCCGCCTTCTGGATAGGTTGGACCAGCCGGTTGAGCCCTCACGAGTGGTCCGATTCGTGAGGGCTTCAATATCCTGCCGCGGTGCCCCGAAGTCCGCGGCAGGCGTTCCGAAGGTCGGCAGGGGCCGCATCATCCGGCGTGCGCTTCCTCCCCGGTGCCGCCGCCGTCGATGACCAGCAATGTGGCCCCTGCCGACCGGCCAAGCCGATCGTTCTCAGCGAGCGCCTGTAGGCAGCTGCTGGGTTCCCGTATCC
>DATGFB010000195.1:0-3946 GCA_035309605.1 Jatrophihabitantaceae bacterium | reverse complement strand
GTTCTCGACGAGCAGATCGGTGATGCGCGTCCACTCCTCGGGCGAACCGTCGACCCACTCGATGCGGTCGGGCTGAGTCAGTTCAGCCGTCTCGCGCACCCACGCCAGCAACTTCGGATGCGTGGTCGGTGCGGTGTCGATGCCCGGGATGGTTGCCGTCATTGAGTTCTCCCGCCAGTCAACGTCGACTGCGCGCCGACGCGACTCGCCGGCGCGAATGTCCGAAAGGATTCATCGGGAGTTTAGATGCCAGTAAGCGCTTGCAATGACGCGTAATGGTGCGGCTCTTCTCACATGCGCGATCGATCGGGCCACATGAGAGGCGCAGATCACTGCGCGTGCGTCAGATAGTTCACGCAACTTCCGTCTGATCGGCATGCGCCGCACTCTGCTCGTCCTGGTCCTCGCTACGGTCTGCGCTCTGTCGATGACCGCACTTGCTCCCGATGCCGCCTTCGCGAACGTGGAACCGACCGCTGCGAACGCGCAGCTGAGCTACGGAACGGGGACTGCCGCCGATCCGGGTGTGATCACCGGCCGGCCGCGGGTCTACGTCGTGTTCTTCGGCACGCAGTGGGGGACGAGCAGCGTCGACGACCGGGGCGACTTGACGTTCACCAACGACCCGAACGCCGGTGCGCCGTACCTGCAGGAGTTCTTCCGCGGTGTCGGCACCGGCGGCGAGGGTTGGTCGAACATCATGACGCAGTACTGCGCTGCGCCGTATATCGCCGCAGGGGCGTCGACGTGCCCGCACGCCTCCCCGCGTCCGCAGTATCCGCTCGGCGGCGCACTGGCCGGCGCCTGGTACGACGACTCGATCGCCGAACCGGCCGACGCGCAGTTCGACGACCTGTCCGCATCCGCGCGGCGGGCGGCCGTGCACTTCGGCAACACCACGCCTGCGTCCAACAGCAACGCGATCTATGTCGTGCTGTCCGCGAAGGGCACCGATCCCGGCGGCTACATCGAGGACGGCAGAACCTGTGCGTACCACGGGTTCGATGTCGATGCCTCGCTCGGTTCGCTGCCCGTCGTGAACGTGCCGTACCTGATGGAGGTGACCAACTGCGGGGCGGGTTTCGTCAACCCGGGCAATGTGCTCGACGCGTACAGCATCGCCGCGTCGCACGAGTACGCCGAAACGATCACGAACACCGATCCCGGCCGCGGCTGGCACCACAGCTCGGCGGACAAGTACGACGGTTACGAGATCGCGGACGACTGCTCATGGGTGCAGCCGGGCACCATGGGCGGCAACGGCAACATCAACACGGCGCACGGCACCTTCGCCGTCACGTCGCTGTGGTCGAACGACGCACAGGCGTGCCTCATGGCGACGAACGTGCACGGCCCGTTCGGTGCCCCTCTGCGCTCTCAGCGCAGTCAGTACGCGCGACTGACGGTCGACATGTTGAAGTCGGGTACGCGCAGCGCCGGCATCCTCGTGCGCCGGAAGTAGTCGCTCCACTCCCGCGACATCGTGTGCTCGCTGGCGCCGGCCTGCGTGGCGCGGCGCAACAGATCGATCGGCGACTCGTTGAAGCGGAAATTGTTCACCGCGCCGCGCACCTTTCCGTTCTCGACGAGATAGACACCGTCGCGGGTCAGACCGGTGAGCAACAACGTCTGCGGATCGACCTCGCGGATGTACCAGAGACAGGTCAGCAGCAGGCCGCGCTCTGTGTCGGCGACCATCTCGTCGATGCTCGTGGTGACGCCGCGCTGCTCCATGACGAGGTTGTCGACGAACGACCGGTGCTGCCCGCCGCTCTTGGCCGCCCACGAGCGCGTGCGCCCGAGATCGGTGAGCACACCGTCACTGATCCACTCCACCGGAGGCACCGCCGCTCCGTTGTCGAACACCGACTGCAAGCCGCCTTCGGACTGCAGCACGATCTCGAACGGTGCGCAGCGGACGCCTTCCTCGCCAGGGTCGGACCGCAACGTCAGCGGCAGCGTCGCGAGCCGCTCGCCGATACGCGTGCCGCCGTCCTTGCCGGCATAGACGTTGCGGCCTTCGTCGGCATCGCGGGCTGACGCGTTCCAGTACGCGTAGATCATCAGGTCGGCGATCGCGGTCGGCGGCAGGATCGTCTCGTATCGTCCGGCGGGCAGGTCGATGCGCTGCGCCGACCAGTCCAGCCGCTCGTCGAGTTGCGCGGCGACCGCATCGACATCCACGTCCGTGAAGTCCTCGGTGTGCGTGCCGGACCACGCCGTGCGCGTGTAGTCCGGCGACTTGCCGTTCATCTCGAGCCGGCCGTCGGGCTGGTCGTAGCGGCGCCGCAAGCCCGTGGACGTGCCGACGAAGTACGACGTCGCCTGGTGCTCGGCGAACCCGAACAGCAGCCGGTCGGCCTTGCGCCACCTGTCGAACGCCGCGCCGAGCTGCGGCGCGAAGTGCTCGAACACGTCGACGTCGGCGGCGATCGGCGGGGCGTTCCAGTCGTCGTCGTTGGGATAGGGCTCGACGAGCGGCGCGGCATCGTCGGCGGGCGTCGCCTCTCGACTGGCGAGCTCGGCGGCACGCACCACGTCGAGCAGTTCGTCCTCGGTGGTCACCGAGCGCGTCACCACACCGGCGCGCACACCGTCCGGCGCGTCCGATGTCGCGATGACGGTGAGCGCGCGATCGTGCATACGGCCGTTGGTGGTGAGGCTGTTGGCCGCCCAGCGCAGGTTCACCTCGCTGTGCTCTGACGCGATGGCGATGCAGCCGTCCGCGTCGGAGCGCGCAAGCGCCTGCTCGACCATTTCCTGCGGCGTGAGCACGTCAGCGTCCTCTCTCGGCAACGGTGTTCAGCACGTTCACGCCGCGGAACAGCGCGGCGGGGCAGCCGTGCGACACGGCGGCGATTTGGCCGGGCTGCCCCTTCCCGCAGTTGAACGCGCCGCCGAGGAGGTAGGTGTCCGGTCCGCCGACGGTCTCCATCGAGTTCCAGAACTCCGTCGTCGTCGCCTGATACGCCACGTCGCGCACCTGCCCGGTGAGCCGGCCGTTCTCGATGCGGTGGAACTGCTGGCCGGTGAACTGGAAGTTGAACCGCTGCATGTCGATCGACCAGGACCGGTCACCCTTGATGAAGATGCCGCGTTCGACGCCGCCGATCAGATCGTCGACGCTCGGCCCGTCGGGCGCCGGCTGCAGGGAGACGTTGGCCATGCGCTGAAGAGCGATGTGGCCGGGCGAATCCGCGAATGCGCATCCGTTGGAGCGGCCGCCCTGCCCGTTGCCGCCGAGGTTGTTCGCCTGCGCCATCTGCCGGTTGAGTTGATAGCCGACGAACATGCCGTCGCGGACGATGTCGAACTGTTGCGTCGCAACACCTTCGTCGTCGTATCCGATCGTGGCGAGCCCGTGCTCGACCGTGCGGTCGCCGGTGACGTTCATGACGGCGCTGCCGTACTGCAACGTGCCGAGCAGGTCGAGCGTCGCGAAGCTCGTGCCGGCATAGGCAGCTTCGTATCCGAGCGCGCGGTCGAGCTCGGTGGCGTGCCCGATCGATTCGTGGATCGTGAGCCAGAGGTTGGACGGGTGGATGACGAGGTCGTAGTTGCCGGGCTCGACGCTCGGTGCCTTCGCGTGCTCGGCGAGCAATCCGGGCAGCTCGGCGATCTCGGCGTCCCAGTCCCAGCCGGTGCCGACGAGGTACTCCCAGCCGCGGCCGGCAGGTGGTGCGAGCGTGCGCATCGACGAGAACAGGCCGGCGCCGCGATCGACGTTGACTGCGGTGAACGCCGGGTGGACGCGCACGCGCTGCTGGGTGGTGATCGTGCCCGCCGTGTCGGCGTAGTACTTGTTCTCGAGCACCTGCACGAGATGTGCGTCGACGTGGTCGACACCGTCGGCGGCGAGCAGTCGCTCGGACAGCTCGCTCAGGCGGGCGATGCGCTCGGCTTCGGACACGTCGAACGGGTTGATGTCGTAGGACGAGATCCACGT
>DATGFB010000194.1:0-2831 GCA_035309605.1 Jatrophihabitantaceae bacterium | reverse complement strand
CGGTGCGTGTAGCCGTTCTGCACGCACTCCTGCATCACCGCCCAGATGTGCAGCAGCCCGTCGCGCACGTCGGACTCAGTACGCCACGACGTCTCGTTCGCGAGCATCACACCGCTTACCGGCAGCCCCGACTCGGCACAGCACGCGAGCAACTCCGCGCCCGTCGTGAACGGGTAGCGCAACACCGTGTCGTCCGGCTTGATGCGGTCGGCGCCGGCCGCTGCCTCGTCGACGACGAAACCACCGCCGACGGAGTAGTACGTGCGCTCACGAAGTAGCTCGCCCGCACCGTCGTACGCGAAGAAGCGCATGCCGTTCGGGTGATACGGCAGTGCGGTGCGCCTGTGCAGCACCAGGTCGTCGTCGACCAGCGCGGCCACGTGCGCGCCGAGCAGCGTCACCTTTCCGGCCGCGCGCGCGGCGTCGACCCGCGTCGCGATCGTGGCCGTGTCGACCGTCTCGGGACGTTCGCCCTCGAGCCCGAGGATGACCGCACGGTCGCTACCGTGGCCGTGGCCGGTCGCCCCGAGGGAGCCGAACAACTCCGCGCGTACCCGCGTCACCGCGTCGAGCAGTCCGTCGTCGGCCAGCCCCTGCGCGAACGTCCGCGCCGCTCGCATCGGTCCGACCGTGTGCGAACTCGACGGCCCGATGCCGATCGAGAAGAGGTCGAAGACGCTGATGCTCACGCATCCATCATGCTCCCGCCAGGGCCCCGGTCGGCCTGGTTACGCTGGCCGAAAACCCGCCGACGAGAACCCGACAGACACGGAGACGTTCGCCATGACAGATCGCAAGGCCACCACAGTCTGGTCCGGACCGCTGCTCACCGGGGCAGGAACGGTCAGCCTCGACACGTCCGGCGTCGGCACGTACGACGTCACATGGGCCAGCCGCGCTGAAGACGCCGACGGCAGGACCAGCCCGGAAGAGCTCATCGCCGCGGCACACTCAGCCTGCTACAGCATGGCGTTCTCGGCGCGCCTGGCGAAGAACGAGACGCCGCCGGAGCGGCTCGAGACGAGTGCGGTCGTCACGTTCGTTCCGGGCACCGGCATCACCAAGTCGGCGCTCACCGTCGTCGCGACCGTCCCCGGCATCGACGAGGCGACGTTCCAGGAGCTCGCGGCCGACGCCAAGGAGAACTGCCCGGTGTCGCAGGCGCTGTCTGTCGAGATCACGCTCGACGCAAAGCTCGCCTGACCGTTGCCGCGGGGTCCGCTGACGTGACGGCACCCGTCATCCGCCGTTCCGTCCTACATCGCGGCCGCGTCGTCGCGGTCGGTGACGTCACGCCGCGCATGCGGCGCATCACCGTCGTCGCGCCGACGCTCACCGGAGGTGCGATCAAGCCGGCGCAGGACGTCGAGGTGTGGCTGCGCGACGACTCGGGACGGCGGGTCAAGCGCCGCTACACGATCCGCCACTGGCGTCCCGCCGCGAACGAGCTCGACCTCGACGTGCTGCTGCACGGATCCGGTCCCGGTTCGGCGTGGGGCGCGAGCGCTGCGCCGGGCGACGAACTCGAGTTCCAAGGGCCGCGCGGCAAGCTCGAACTCGTCGCAGCCGATTGGCATTTGCTCCTCGGCGACGAGTCGGCGCTGCCTGCGATCGCGACGATCTGCGCGGCGCTGCCGGCGCACGAGCCGGCGATCGCGGTGGTCGAGGTCGGTGACGGCGACGACGAAGTGCCGTTCGATGCCGCGTCGCTGCGTTGGATGCACCGCGGTGCAGTGGCCGCAGGCGGCGCCGAGCTGCTCGCGTCCGCCGTCGGCGCCCTCGACCTGCCCGCGGGATCAGGCCACGGCTACCTGATGGGTGAGACCCGCGCGATGGTCGCACTGCGCGCCGTCCTCGAAGGGCGCGGCATCGCCCACGAGTCGATCTTCGTCAAGGGGTATTGGAACATCGGCCGACCGGACCGGATCGCCGGCCGTGCGCCGGACGGATGACGCGCGAGGTAATCGACGCGCGCCGCGCGCGGCAAGACATGATCGGACCATGAACGCACCCGCCGACCACGCCGCATTGATGCCGTTCGCCGCCGCGATCGGCATCACGATCACCGATGCCACGCCGGGCGAGGTGACCGGACAGCTTGCGTGGTCCGACGACCGCACGACGGCCGGTGGCGTCATGCACGGCGGCGCGCTCATGACGTTGGCCGACAGCACCGCTGCGGTGTGCGCGGTGCTGAACCTGCCCGCAGGCGCAACGACCTCGACGACGAGTTCGAGCACCGTGTTCGTGCGCGGAGTGCGGTCGGGCATCGTGACGGCGACGGCTCGGCCGCTGCACGTCGGACGCAGCACGATCGCGGTGACAACCGAGCTGCGCGACGACGACGGCCGGCTCGTCGCGCAGGTCACTCAGTCGCAGGCGGTGTTCGCGCAATCGTCATGACGTGCCGTCGCCATGGCCGCGGCAGGTCTTGACGATTGCGCCTTACCCGGCGCATTCCGCGACGAGCGGCAAGGTGCGCACGGACGTGCTGTCGAAGAGAAACGCGCTGCCGGTCCCTGAAGCGACCTGGTCCGCGGTCGCCCACGATGGGCCGACCGGGCCAGCCGCCGCATCGACACACCAGATGCGCCCGGACGAGTCGTAGGCGTCGTCGAGCCAAATCGAACCGGAGCCGATGGCGGCGATTTCGGCCGAGCGGCCCAGAACCGTCGCGATGTCGAGTTCCGGTCCGGGTTGCAACGTGCCGGGATCGAGAGTGCGCACCACGGCACCTTGCGGGGTGTCACCGGTCAGCCAGATCGTCCCCTCGGCCGCGGCGACGTCCGCGTGCTTGATGTCGACGTGCCTGGTGACGAGGGTGCGTCCCT
>DATGFB010000193.1:0-4894 GCA_035309605.1 Jatrophihabitantaceae bacterium | reverse complement strand
GTTGCCGAAGCGGCGGAACTTGAGCACGGCCGGGTCGGCGGTGACGGCGACGTGACCGAACGCGGTGCGCAGCGTGGCCGCCATGCGGCGCACGAACAGACCGGGTGCGCCGTCCGCGACGTTCATCAGCACGACCCCGTCGCCGAGCACACGCGCCACGTCGGCGACGAACTCGACGGTGGTGAGTTCCGCCGGCACCCGGCCGCCGAGGAACGCATCCACCGCGAGCACATCCGCGCTGTCGTCACCCAGCGCCGCCACGCCGGATCTGCCGTCGACGCCACGGACGCGAATACGGGCGCCGCGCGCGAACGGCAGGCGCCGCCGCACCAGGGCGGTGAGCGCCTCGTCCGGCTCGAGCACGATCTGCGGCGACCCCGGGCGGGTCGCGGCGATATAGCGGGCGAACGTCGCCGCGCCGCCTCCGACGTGCGTGACGGCGAGCGGTCCGGCCGGCAGCGCGTCGACGATGTCGGCGAACGCCTGGATGTACTCGAAGTCGAGGTAGGTCGGGTCGTCCAGATCCACGTAGGACTGCCGGATCCGGTCGAGCAGCAGCAGCCAGCCGCCCGGCCGATCCAGGTCCGCGAGCAGCTCCGCCGATCCGCTCGAGAACGCCACGATTCCTCAGCGTAGGGCGCGTCGCGCCTGTGGAGCACCGGTGCGCCACCCGGGCGAATCGCCGCACGTCCGTAGAATCTGGCTGTGCATACGGCCACGGCGGATCCGCTGGTCGGCCGCACGCTCGAAGGCCGGTATCGAATCGTCGAGCGAATCGCGCGCGGCGGGATGTCAACCGTGTACGCGGCCGTGGACGAGCGGCTGGACCGCCTCGTCGCCGTCAAGGTCATGTCGGCGGCGCTGTCCGCCGACCCCGCGTTCAGCGACCGCTTCGCCCGCGAGGCACGTGCCGCGGCCCGGCTGAGCCACCTCAACACCGTCTCCGTCTATGACCAGGGCACCGATACGAGTGCCGGAACACACGTGTTCCTCGTCATGGAACTGGTCGAGGGCCGCACGCTGCGCGACTTGCTGCGCGAACGCGGCCGGCTCGAGCCTGCCGAAGCGGTGTCGATCATGGAGCCGGTGCTGACCGCGCTCGCCGCCGCGCACCGTGCCGGCCTCGTGCACCGCGATGTGAAGCCCGAGAACATCCTGCTGTCCGACGAGGGCGTCGTGAAGGTCGCCGACTTCGGGCTGGCGCGCGCGGTCGAGTCCGACGACGCCGCGACGCGTACCGGGTTGATGATGGGCACCGTCGCGTATTGCTCTCCCGAACAGATCAGCAAGGGACGAGCCGACCCGCGCTCGGACGTGTACTCGGCCGGTGTGGTGTTCTTCGAGCTGCTCACGGGCGCGCCGCCGTACCACGGTGAGTCGGCGATGAACGTCGCGTACCAGCACGTGCACAGTCGCGTGCCCGCGCCGTCGTCGCGCGTGAGGGGCATCCCGTCCGAGATCGACGAGCTGATCGTCGCAGCGACCGACAGCGACCCGGCGGCGCGTCCGGCCGATGCGGGCGCGTTCCTCGCCGCACTGGCCGACGTGCGCGCCGCGCTCGCACTGCCGGTGATGGCCGTGCCTCCGCGTCCGCGCGTCAACGGCGCCGGCGGCCTCGGCGGGCGACACGTCCTCGACCCGCGCGCGGACCGGTCCACCACGCAGGTCGTCGGGCCGGGCGCGCACGACACGTCGGTCGTGCCGCGCGAGCGGCCGCGGCCGGGCGCGCCGGCGCGCCGTTCGGGGCCGCCACCACCGATCGTCACGCCTCCCCCGCGCCGGCCGCGCAAGCAGGTGTCGGCACAGGTTCGGCGGCGGCGGCGCAACCTGATCGTGCTGCTCGTCGTGTTGTTGCTCGGCGTCGGGGCAGGCTACGGCGGCTGGTGGTTCGCGTCGGGTCGCTACGCGCGCATCCCCAATGTGACGGGCCAGAGCGAGTCCGCCGCGATCCGGACGCTGCGGGCGGCGGGATACCAGGTCAGCAACTCGGTCAACCTCGCGTACAGCGAGGCGATCCCGACCGGCGACGTCATCAGCACCGACCCTTCGATCGGCTCTCGGGTGCCGAAGGGCCGCACCCTGCACTTGACGGTGTCCAAGGGTCAGGAGCGGTTCACGCTGCCCTCGGTGGTGAACGACACCGAGGCGCAGGCCCGCCAGGCGCTGAGCCAGATACCGGTGCAGGTGTCGCCCACGACCTCGACCCAGTCGAGCCTGACGGTGCCGCAGGGCAAGGTCATGGGCACGACTCCGCCCGCCGGGACGAAGGTCAAGCGCAACCAGATCGTCACGATCCTGATCTCGAGCGGTCCGCCGCTGGTGAACGTCCCCGACATCGCGCAGGGCACGCCGCTGGACGATGCGAAGAACCAGCTGGAGACTGCCGGGTTCAAGACGACGGTCACACAGGACTTCAACGACACGGTTCCGAACAACACGGTCATCTCGATCAACCCGACCGGGCAAGCGCCGCAGGGGTCGACGATCACCATCGACGTGTCGAAGGGACCTCAGTTCGTCAAGGTGCCGAAGATCGATCGTGGCACCCCGGTCGCCGACGCCGAGGCGGCGTTGACGGCGGCCGGGTTGCAGTACCAGGTGCAGTCGGTGGGCATCGGCGACGGCAGCGCCGTCCTGGCGTTGAGCCCCGACTCGGGCACCAAGGTCCGCTCCGGCTCCACGGTCATCATCTACGCGATCTGACGTGCCGTCGCGCCGTAGCGCTCTGGGGGCGCATCTGTCGGTTGCCGGCGGCCTGCCCAAGTGCCTGCCCAAAGCAGACGCGTTGGGCGCCGAGGTCGTGCAGCTGTTCGTGTCGAGCCCGCGCGCCTGGGCCACGCCCTCTTCTGACATCGACGGCGACGCGGAGTTTCGCGCGTCCTGCTCCGGACGTTCGCTCGCGGTGTACGTGCACGCGCCCTATCTCGTCAACTTCGGCTCGCCGACCGCTGTGACGTTGCAGCGTTCGGCGGACGCGGTGGAGTTCGCGTTGCGGAGGGGCGTTGCGATCGGCGCACGCGGTGTCGTCGTGCACGCCGGATCGGCGGTACTCGGCAACGACTGGGCGATGGCGATGAAGCAGGTGCGCACGCATCTGCTGCCTGTGCTCGACGCAGTGCCGGACGCACCACGTCTGCTCGTCGAGCCGACGGCCGGAGGCGGCGGTGCGCTCGCCTCCGACGCGGCGTCGCTCGGCGCGTTCCTCGACGTGCTCGGCCGCGACGAGCGCATCGGCGTCTGTCTCGACACGTGCCACATGCATGCGTCAGGTGCGGACCTGTCGACACAGCCCGGCTTCGCCGCTGCCGTGCGCGCGTACGCACGCGCAGCGGGACGCGGCGGCATCGGACTGGTACACGTGAACGACAGTCGCGATCCGGTGGGGTCGAAGCGTGACCGGCACGCGGCTTTGGGCACGGGAACGATCGGGCGCGACCCGTTCGCGGCGCTGTTCACGTCGCCGGCGCTCCGTGGCGTGCCACTCGTCGTCGAGAGCCCCGACGCCGATCATGCGGCCGACCTTGCGATCCTGCGCCAACTGCGCGCCGAGCACGCCACATAGACTCGCGAGCCATGGTCATCGTGATGGCGCCGAGCGCTACGGACGACGACATCGCCGTGGTCGTCACGCACATCGAGACGCACGGCGGCAAGGCGTTCGTGAGCCGCGGCGTGATGCGCACCATCGTCGGCGTCGTCGGCACCGAAGAAGTGCTCGAGACACTCGACGCCGCGGGCCTGCCCGGTGTCGCCGAGACGATGCGCATCACCGCGCCGTACAAACTCGTCTCCGCCGAGAACCACCCGCGACGCACGACCGTTCGCGTCGGCGGTGTGCCCATCGGCCCGGACACCTTCACGTTCATCGCGGGGCCATGTGCGGTCGAAACGGCGGAGCAGACGCTCGAGGCCGCGCACATGGCGCGCCGCGCCGGCGCGACGCTGCTACGAGGTGGCGCGTTCAAACCGCGCACGTCGCCGTACGCGTTCCAAGGGCTCGGCGTCGAAGGACTGCGCATCCTCGCCTCGGTTCGCGACGAGACGCAGCTGCCGATCGTCACCGAGGTCACTGACGCGGCCGACGTGCCTGTGGTCGCCGAGTACGCGGACATGCTGCAGGTCGGCACGCGCAACATGCAGAACTTTGCGCTGCTGCAAGCGGTCGGTGCCGCTGGGCGCCCGGTGATGTTGAAGCGCGGGCTCACCGCGACCTACGAGGAGTGGCTGATGGCTGCCGAGTACATCGCGCAGCGCGGCAACCTCGACATCGTGTTGTGCGAGCGCGGCGTGCGTTCCTTCGAGCCGTCGATCCGCAACATGTTGGACGTGTCGGCGGTCGCGATCATGCAGCGGCTGTCGCACCTGCCCGTGATCGTCGACCCGTCGCACTCGGCGGGGCGTCGCGATCTCGTGGTGCCGCTCGCTCGTGCGGGGATTGCGGCCGGGGCGGACGGCGTGATGGTCGACGTGCATCCGCATCCGGAGACCGCGTTGTGCGACGGCCCGCAGGCGCTGTTCGGCGAGTTGCTGGACGACCTCGCGCGCGCCGTGACGACGATCCCCCCGCTGCTCGGGCGCACCTCGGCTGCTCACCTGGCCGGGTAGATCGAAGCGCGGTGCCGATTCGGGTCCGGCGATCTGATGAATTCTGTCTGGCGTGGCCATTGGGGTCAGAAAGTGTCGGAGTGGTCCTATAACGTCGGTCATGAGTTCTTCGGTGGCGCTGGTGGCGGGGTTGTCGCCTGCGCGTCGGGTGGAGCGGCTGGTCGCGCTGGAGGCGCGAATCGCGAGGCTGCAGGCCGAGCAGCTGGAACTGATCGCTGCGATGGCGTCCGCGGACGAAGCGACGGCAGATCCGCTGGCGCGGGACTGGACGGTGGAGGAGATCGCGGCG
>DATGFB010000192.1:0-2013 GCA_035309605.1 Jatrophihabitantaceae bacterium | reverse complement strand
TGCAGGTCGGGCAGGCGGCGCAGTACCTCCGCGAGCACGATCGTCATCTCGGTCTTCGCGAGAAACGCGCCGAGGCAGCGGTGCACCCCCATGCCGAAGGCCACGTGCCGGTTGTCCTCACGGTCGATGTCGACGATCTCGGGACGGGTGAACTCGCGTTCGTCGCCGTTCGCCGCGCCGATGCCCAGGAAGACCCGCTCGCCGGCGTGCACCGGCACTCCGCCGATGTCCGTGTCGGCCACGGCGGTGCGGGCGACGGTCGTGCCCGGCGAGAAGTAGCGCAGCAGTTCGTCGACGGCAGCCGGGATCAGTGACGGGTCCGCGGCCAGCCGGTCGCGCAGCGTGGGGTGGGCCGAGAGGTGGCGCAGACCGTGCGCGATCAGCCCGGTGGACGTGTCGATGCCGCCGGTGAGCAGCATGAGCACCATCTCGACGACCAGGTCCGCCGGCAGCGGCGCTCCGTCCACCTCGGCCGCGAGCAATGCGTCGACCGGGGTGGCGATCTCGGGTGGGTGAGCGCGGCGCTCCTCGAGGGTCCGCGCGACGTCGGCCTGGAGCCAGGCGATCTCCTTGGCCGATCCCTTGGCGCGGTAGGCGGCCTCGTGCAGCACCACGCCGTAGCGGTGCCAGTTCGTCAGCGGCAGTCCCAGCAGGTCGAGTGTCACGAGCGCGGGCACCGGGTTGGCCAGGTCGTCGACGAGGTCCATTCGGCCGCTCTCGATGACGCGGTCGAGGCACCAGTTGACGATGTCGCGGATGTGCTCCTCGGCGGCCGCGATGGCCCGGCCGGAGAACCAGGGAACGAGGATCTTGCGGAAGGCGGTGTTGTCCGGCGCATCCATCTCCATCATGCCCATGCGGAACGGGTTGCGGGGAATGGTGACGCCGGTGGCGATCGGCTCGGCCCGACCGGGTACGAGCACCTCGCGACCGGACACGAACGTCGCGGGGTCGAGCAGCACTCGCTTCACGTCGTCGTAGCGGGTGACCACCACATAGCCGCCGTGTGCGTCGGTGCGTGCGACGGGGTCGTGCTCTCGCAACCACCCGTAGATCTCACGCCAGTTGGCCGCGAAGTCCGTCGAGTGGTGGTCGAATTCCGCCATGTCCCGCACAATACCGACCGCTGTTAGATTTAGGAACCTCGCCCTGCTAGGGTCGCGAAGGTGGCCGTTGAGGACGACATCCGCCGCACTCTCCACGCGTACTGCCGACTGCTCGACGAGCGCGACATCGACGAGCTGATGCGGCGCGTGTATCTGCCCGATGCGGTCGACGACCGCAAACGCGGCACCCCGCTGCGCGGGCACGACGAGATCCGCGGCTACTTCGCCAGCGCCTTCGAGCACGTCGCGTCGACGGCCCACCTGCTGAGCAACATCGACGTCGAGGTCTCGCAGGACGGCACACGCGCCACCTCCTACAGCCGCGTGACGGCCTACCACTGGATGTACGGCGGCGAACCGGTCCGCGAGGCCGACTTCGTCGTCCTAGGGTCCTACGACGACGAACTCGTCCGTACCGACGACGGCTGGCGGATCGCCCGCCGGGTGGTCGGCGCGCTCGGCCAGGCGGGCCTCAGCCAGGGCACGCTGCCGCCGGTGTTCGCGGGATTCGGCGGCGCGCAGGCCGCGTCCGCAACCTGACTCTTCCAGAACCTAACACTGACGGGTTAATCTCGTTCCGACGCCTAGTCCTGGAGTGTGCCGCTGTGTTCACGATGACGATCGACGGTAAGCCGGCTGAGACGGTGGCGACGTTCGACGTCGTCAACCCCGCCACGGGCAACGTCGAGGCCCAGGCTCCCGAGTGCACCAAAGACCAACTGGACGCAGCCATGACCTCGGCCCAGCACGCCTATGCGAGCTGGCGGCAGGACGAGGACGCGCGCCGGGCAGTGATGCGCGAACTGGCCCGAGCCGTCGTCGAGCACGCCGACGAGTTGGTGGCGGCCCTCGTGAGCGAGTCCGGCAAGCCGGTCGCTGTCGCCGCTGCCGAGCCCGGGATCTGCGC
>DATGFB010000191.1:0-5259 GCA_035309605.1 Jatrophihabitantaceae bacterium | reverse complement strand
CCTGCCGAACCATCCGCTGCAGCCCGCGGCGGGACCGCCCAGTGGTAGCGGTGCGATCTCGGCGGCGCCGTGGGGTTCGGCATCGATCTTGCCGATCACGTGGGCCTATATCCGGATGATGGGCGGCGAGGGCCTGACGGCGGCGACGGGTGCCGCCATTCTGTCCGCGAACTACGTCGCGCGCCGGCTGCGCGAGCACTACCCGGTGTTGTACACGGGCGCGAACGGTTTGGTCGCGCACGAATGCATCCTCGACCTGCGCGAGATCACGCGGGTCAGCGGCGTCAGCGTGGACGACGTCGCGAAGCGACTGATCGACTACGGCTTCCATGCGCCGACGATGTCGTTCCCGGTGGCGGGCACGTTGATGGTCGAGCCGACCGAGTCGGAGGACCTGCGCGAGCTGGACCGGTTCGTCGCCGCGATGATCGCGATCAAGCACGAGATCGACCGCCTCGTCGCGGGGGAGTGGCCGGCGGATGACAACCCGCTGGTGAACGCACCGCACACGGCCGCATCGATTGCCGGCGACTGGTCGCATCCGTACTCGCGTGCCGAGGCGGTGTACCCGGACGGCGTCTCGCCGGCCGCGAAGTACTGGCCGCCGGTGCGCCGCATCGACGGCGCCTACGGCGATCGCCACCTGGTCTGCTCCTGCCCGCCGGTCGACGCCTACGCCTGATTGCGAACGAGCCTGATCGGAACGAGCCTGATGGGAACGATTCCCGGTAAGCTCGAGGTCATGGCGGCCACGCGACACCGGGCGACGCGCCAGGGCGGGGCGGTGCAAGACGCGCTGCAGCGCGCGGGCGGCTTCCGAAGCGCGCAAGACGTCTACGCGGCCTTGCGCACCGGTGGCGAATCCGTGGGCCTGTCGACGGTCTACCGGCACCTGCAGGCGCTCGCCGACGCGGGCCAGGTCGATGCGATCCAGTCACCCGACGGCGAGACCACGTACCGCTATTGCGGCGGGCCGGACGCCGGCCATCACCATCACCTGGTGTGCCGGGTGTGTGGACGAGCCGAAGAGGTCGAGGGCCCGGCGATAGAACGCTGGGCGCAGCGCGTGGCCGACGAGAACGGATACACCGGGGTCGATCACACGCTCGAGCTGTTCGGCACCTGCGCGCAGTGCTCTTCCGGGTAGGTGCTTGCATCAAGTAGTGAATGGTGATTCACTACTTGATGTGGCGTACCGGCGCACACCCGAGATCCAGGCCCGCATCGACGGGCAGCGCGTCGCCATCGTCGACGCCGCCGCGACCCTGCTGGCCGAACGCGGGTACGCCGGGTGCTCGATAGCGGCCGTCGCGGCCCGCGCGGGAGTCGCCGCGGGCACCGTCTACCGGCACTTCGACAGCAAGACCGAACTGGTCGCCGAGGTGTTCCGGTCGGTAGTCGGGCGCGAGGTCGCCGCGGTGCGTGCCGCCGTCGACGGGGAAGCCGGTGTCGAGCAGCGCGTGGCCGCCGTCGTGCAGACCTTCGCGGCGCGCGCACTGAAGTCGCCGCGACTGGCGTACGCGCTGCTCACCGAACCCGTCGACCCGGTGATCGACGAACTGCGTCTCGAGTACCGCCGGACGTTCCGTGACATCGCCGCGAGCGCGATCGCAGACGGAGTGCGCGGCGGCTCGCTGCCGCCGCAGAACGCGGATGTCGTCGCGGCCGCGCTCGTCGGCGCCATCGCCGAGGCGCTCGCCGGGCCGCTCGCTTCGGGCGCCGAGGACCCCGAGACGGTGCCCACACTCATCCGCTTCGCCTATCGCGCAATCGGCGCGCGTCCCGAGGAGTGACAGATGCCGCGAACGCACGAGGTGACCAACCAGGTTCCACCGATCATCGGTCACGACATCGCGATGCACCCCGCGCTGCTCGAAGGCCTGCACCGCGAAGGCGCGGGTTGGGCCGAGACCGAGGTGCGCGAGCTGGGTGCGCTCGGCAACAGCGTGGAGGTGCAGGAGTGGGCCCGGTTGGCCAACGAGCACCCGCCGGTCCTGCGCACGCACGACCGTTACGGCAACCGCATCGACGAGGTCGAGTACTTACCCCAGTACCACCAGCTGATGCGCACCGCGGTCGAGCACGGTCTGCACGGTGCACCGTGGGTTGACAGCCGCGAGGGCACGCACGTGGCGCGCGCCGCCAAGCTCCTCGCGTGGGGTACGTCCGATTCCGGACACCTGTGCCCGATCTCGATGACGTACGCCGTTGTGCCTGCGCTGCGTGCGGCTCCCGAGCTCAGCGCGCACTACGAACCGCTGCTGACCAATCGCGAGTACGACCCGCTGCTCACCGCGCCGTTGACCAAGCGCGGGCTCATCGCGGGCATGTCGATGACCGAGAAGCAGGGCGGCTCGGATGTCCGCGCCAACACCACGCGTGCGTTACCGCAACAGGACGGGACGTATTGGCTCACCGGGCACAAGTGGTTCACGTCCGCGCCGATGTCGGACCTGTTCCTGACCCTCGCGCAGACCGACGCGGGCTTGTCGTGCTTCCTGGTGCCGCGGGTGCTCCCGGACGGCACGCGCAACAACTTCTTCCTGCAGCGACTCAAGGACAAGCTCGGCAACAAGTCCAACGCCTCGTCCGAGGTCGAGTACGAGGACGCGACGGGGTGGCTCGTCGGCCCGGACGGCCGCGGCGTCGCCACCATCATCGAGATGGTCAACATGACGCGCCTGGACTGCGCGTTGATGGCTGCCGGCGGCATGAGTATCGGCGTCGCGAACGCGGTGCACCACGCCACGTACCGGCGCGCGTTCGGCGCGCGCCTGCTCGAACAGCCCGCGATGGTGAACGTCCTGGCCGATCTGGCCGTCGAGTCCGAGGCCGCCACAACCGTCGTGATGCGCCTTGCGGGTGCGGTCGACCGAGCGGCGCGCGGTGACGCGGCAGAGGCCGGCTTCCGTCGCGTCGCGCTCGCAGTGACCAAGTACTGGTTGTGCAAGCGGTGGTCGACGCACGCAGCCGAGTCGCTCGAATGCCTCGGCGGCAACGGCTACGTCGAGGAGTCGGGCATGCCTCGGTTGTATCGCGAGGCGCCGCTCGTCTCGATCTGGGAAGGCTCGGGCAATGTGGCGGCGCTCGACACGCTGCGCGCGATGGTGCGCCAGCCCGAGACGATCGAGTCGTTCTTCGCCGAGCTCGACCTCGCAGCCGGCCGCGATCCGCGCTACGACGACGCCCTTGCGGTGTTGCGCAAGGAGTTCGCCGACCTCGACGAGTTGCCCTACCGAGCGCGGCGCGTGGTGGAACGCATGGCACTCGTGTTGCAGGGCTCCTTGCTGGTGCGTCACGGCAACCCTGCCGTCACCGATGCGTTCCTGTCGTCGCGTCTGTCCGGCGACTGGGGTGTTGCGTTCGGGACGTTGCCGACCGGTCTCGACACCGCGACGATCCTCGACCGCGCCGCCGTCGCGTGAGCGCGAGCGACGAACCGCTCTGGCGGCAGGGCCTGACCGATCGTCAGGACTCGCTGTTCGACGGTCTCGCCGCGCCGGCCGCCGGGCCGACGTACCGCACGCTGACCTATGAAGTCACCGGGCGGATCGCGCGCATCACGTTCGACCGGCCCGAGCACGGCAACGCGATCACGACGGACACCCCGATCGAGCTCGCACACGCCGTCGAACGCGCCGACCTTGATCCGCGGGTACACGTGATCTGCGTGTCCGGACGCGGCTCGGGCTTCTGCGCCGGCTACGACCTCGCCGTGTTCGCCGAGCACGGGTTCGACGTCGGTGGCGCGCGCACGCCGGATGCCGGCACGGTGCTCGATCCCTCGGTGCACGCACGCAACCACGACCCGTCGCGCACATGGGACCCGATGGTCGACTACGCGATGATGTCGCGCTTCAACCGCGGCTTCGCCAGCCTGCTGCACGCGAACAAGCCGACGGTCGCGAAGCTGCACGGTTACTGCGTCGCCGGCGGCAGCGACATCGCGCTGTTCGCGGATCTCATCGTCGCCGCCGCCGACACGAAGATCGGTTACCCGCCGACCCGGGTGTGGGGCGTGCCGGCCGCGGGCATGTGGGCACATCGCGTCGGTGACCAGCGCGCGAAGCGGCTGCTGTTCACCGGTGACACGATCACGGGCCGCGAGGCGGTCGAGTGGGGTCTGGCGATCGAGGCACCCGAACCGGACCGGCTCGATGAACGCACCGAGATCCTGCTCGAACGGATCTCCGCGGTGCCGCTGAACCAGCTCATGATGGTCAAGCTCGCCCTGAACAGTGCCTTGCTCGCGCAGGGCGTGGCGACGAGCGGGATGGTCAGCACCGTGTTCGACGGAGTCGCCCGGCACACCGCCGAGGGGTACTCGTTCGCCCGGGAAGCGATGACGAGCGGCTTCCGTGCCGCGGTGCACGAGCGCGACGAGCCCTTCGGCGACGCGGGCCGGACGGTGCACCGCGGCTGATCTGCGGACCTACTATTGGGAACGGTTCCCATATTCGGTATCGTGTCCGTATGCGTTTCGCCGGGATCGTCGTCGCCGGAGCCGCCCTCGTGCTCGGCCTGGCCGGCTGCAGCAGCGGCGGCGCGACGAACGGCGGTTCCGACCTCGGCAACGGCCTGGGGAAGGGGACCGGCCCGACCCCGTCCGGCCACGGTGGCATCGCAGTCGTAGCGGCCGAGAACATGTGGGGCGACATCCTCGCTCAGATCGGCGGCGCCAAGGTGTCGGTGACGTCGATCATCAGCGACCCGAACGCGGACCCGCACGAATACGAGTCGAGCGTGACCGACGCGGCTGCGATCGCGCACGCCCGGCTCGTCGTGATCAACGGCGCCGGCTACGACGACTTCGTCAGCAAGCTCGTGTCAGCCGACAACACCGCACACCGCGTCGTGCTCTCGGTCGCGGACGTCGTGGGTGTGCACGGTTCTAACCCCAACCCGCATCTGTGGTACGACCCGGACTACGTGCAGACGGCAGCCCGCGCCTTCGAGCGTGAACTAGCCGGCATCTCGCCGGCCGACAGCGCGACGTTCTCGGCGAACCTGTCGGCGTTCCTCAGCGGCGAGCAGGCTGTGGTCGGTGTTGCAGACCAGATCAAGTCGCGATACGCCGGCACGAAGGTCGGTTACACCGAGCGAGTCGCCGGCTACCTCGTGCGGGCCGCCGGCTTGCAACTGGGCACCCCGAGTGGATTCGCGCAGGCGATCGAGGACGGCAACGACCCGAGCCCGCTGGACACCGCGACCTTCGAGCACGTGATCACCACGCGCGCCATCAAGGTGCTCATCTACAAC
>DATGFB010000190.1:0-13733 GCA_035309605.1 Jatrophihabitantaceae bacterium | reverse complement strand
CAGGTGCGGTCAACGGCGTCCTGTACCATGTCGCGCTGCGCCTGCGTGCCGCGCATCATCGTCATGAGCAGCTCGTAGCCCTGTCGCTGATGGAACGACTCTTCCTTGCATATGCGGATCATCGCCCGGGCGTAGGGGCCGTAGGACGAGCGGCACAGCGGTACCTGGTTGCAGATCGCCGCGCCGTCGACGAGCCAGCCGATGACGCCGACGTCGGCGAAGGTCAGCGTCGGGTAGTTGAAGATCGAGGAGTACTTCTGCGCACCGGTGATCAGCCGGTTCGTCAGGTCGGCGCGGTCGACACCGAGCGTCTCGGTCGCGCTGTAGAGGTACAGCCCGTGACCTGCCTCGTCCTGCACCTTCGCGAGCAGGATGGCCTTGCGGCGCAACGACGGTGCCCGGGCGATCCATTCACCCTCGGGTTGCATGCCGATGATCTCCGAATGCGCGTGCTGTGCGATCTGGCGCACCATCGTCTTGCGGTACGCGTCCGGCATCCAGTCGCGCGGCTCGACGCGCTTGTCGGACACGACGAGCGCGTCGAACTCCGTCTCGGGCGTCACGGCCATTGCTTCGCCACCAGCGTCAGCACGTCGTACTTCGCGACGGACGAGCCGTCCTGCTTCGTGACGTCGGCATCCCACCGCACTTCGCCGTACTCACCCTCGCGCGGACTGATCTGCTTGCACGTCAACGTGATCGTGAGCTCGTCGCCGGGGTACACCGGCGTCAGGAAACGCAGGTGTTCGAGTCCGTAGTTCGCGAGCACCGGTCCGGGCGCAGGGTCGACGAACAGACCCGCCGCGAAGGACACGATCAGATAGCCGTGCGCGACGCGGCCGTCGAAGAAGGGGTTCGCGCGGGCTGCCTCCTCGTCCATGTGCGCATAGAACGTGTCACCCGTGAACGCGGCGAAGTGCTCGATGTCGTCCAGCGTGACCCGGCGCGGGCCGGCGACGACGGTGTCGCCGACCCGCAGCTCGGCGAGCGACTTGCGGAACGGGTGCACACCGTCGTCACTGCGTGCCGCACCCGGCACCCACCGTCGCGTTACCGCGGCAAGCACTGCGGGACTGGCCTGCACAGCGGCGCGCTGCATGTGCGCGAACACGCCACGCATGCCACCCATCTCTTCGCCGCCGCCCGCGCGTCCCGGCCCGCCGTGCACGAGCGCGGGCAGCGGCGAGCCGTGTCCGGTCGATTCGGCGGCGTCGTCGCGGTCGAGCACGAGCAGGCGCCCGTGCCACGGGGCGACGCCGAGCACGACGTCGCGGACGAACTCGCGGTCGGCGCTCACGATCGATCCGGCCAGGCTGCCCAGCCCGCGGGCGGCGAGCCCGATGACTTGCGAGGTCGACGTGTACGCGATGAGCGTCGACACCGGGCCGAACGCCTCGACCTCGTGCGGCGCCGCCTCGTGCACGTCGTCGCAGCGCAGCAGGATCGGAGAGATGAACGCGCCGCGCTCGGCGTCCGCGCCGACGACGTCGACACGTTCCGGATCGCCGAACACGATGCGACCGGCCGCACTGAGCGCCTTGAGCGAGCGGCGCACCTCCTCGCGCTGTTCGAGGCTCGCGAGCGGCCCCATCTGCACCGACTCGTCCGCGGGATTGCCGACGACGACACCTGCGAGCCGCGCCGCCACCGCGTCGCTGACCGCGTCGATGAGCGCGGCAGGGACAAACGCGCGGCGGATCGCCGTGCACTTCTGGCCGGCCTTCACCGTCATCTCGGTGACGAGCTGGTCGACGTACAACCCGAACTCGGGCGCGTCCGGCGTCACCTCCGGGCCGAGGATCGAGCAGTTCAGCGAGTCGGCCTCCGCGGTGAAGCGGACCGCCCGCGCGACGACGTTGGGATGGCTGCGCAGCCGCGCCGCGGTGGATGCCGAGCCGGTGAACGCCAGCACGTCCTGCTCGCCGAGGTGGTCGAGCAGGTCGCCCGCTGAGCCGGCCACGAACTGCAATGTGCCCTCGGGCAGCAGGCCGGACTCGACGATGAGCTCGACGAGACGCGCGGTGACGTACGCGGTCTGCGTCGCCGGCTTGATCAGCGACGGCATGCCGCCGAGGAACGACGGCGCGAACTTCTCCAGCGGTCCCCACATCGGGAAGTTGAACGCGTTGATCTGCACGGCGACGCCGTGCCGCGGCGTGAGGATGTGCTGTCCGACGAACGTCCCGTTGCGACTGAGCGGTTCGACGTCACCCTCGACATAGATCGTGTCGTTCGGCAACTCGCGCTTGGCCTTGCTCGCGTACGAGAGCACGGCGCCGATGCCGCCGTCGACGTCGAAGCGGGCGTCGTTGCGGGTCGCGCCCGTGTGCAGCGACAGCTCGTACAGCTCGTCACGATGGTCGCGCAGCATCGTGCCGACCGACTTGAGCAGCGCGGCGCGCTCGTGGAACGTCATGTCGCGCAACGCCGGACCGCCGACATGCCGGCCGTGATTCAGCGCGGCGGCGAAGTCGACGCCGTCCGACGAAACCCGCGCGAACTCCTCGCCGGTCACGGCGTCGGCGACGGGCACTCCGTCGCCGACCGGCTGGTGCCACGAACCGGTCACGTAACTGCGCAACGCCTGCATGGCCTCTCCTTGACACCGATGGCCGTTCCAATGCCATTATTTACCGAACGTTCGGTAAGTCCGCAAGGTCCGTCCGGGAGTCCGCATGAATGAGCCCGTCACCCGCATGCTGCGCGACGACGTCGCTTCGACCGCGCTGGGCATCGAGGTGCTCGACGTCGGCCCGGGCACGGCTCGCTCGCGCATGACCGTGCGGCGGGACATGGTCAACGGGCACGGCATCGCGCACGGTGCGTTCGTGTTCGCGGTCGCCGACACAGCGTTCGCGTGTGCGTGCAACAGCCACGGCCCGATCACCGTCGCGGCGGCCGCTGAGATCACGTTCGTCGCGCCCGCATACGCCGACGACGTGCTCGAGGCACACGCGGTCGAACGCACCCGATTCGGCAGGTCCGGCATCTACGACGTCACGGTGCGGCGCGGCACCGACGTCATCGCCGAATTCCGCGGCACGAGTCGCCGCGTCGGCTCGTGACGGCCACCCGGTCGCGCCGGCTCGGCACCGCACCAGCAGCTGACGAGCTGGACGCGGCGGAGCGGCTGAGCCGCGACGAGTTGCAGGCCTTGCAGCTGCGACGGCTGAAATCGTCGTTGCAACACGCATACGACAACGTCGCGCACTACCGCGCCACGTTCGACGCAGCAGGCGTCCATCCGCGCGACGTCACCAGCCTTGGCGACCTCGCGCGGTTCCCGTTCACCACCAAGGCCGACCTGCGCGACAACTATCCGTTCGGGATGTTCGCCGTGCCGCGCGAGCAGATCCGCCGCATCCACGCGTCGAGCGGCACGACCGGGCGTCCGACGGTGGTCGGCTACACACAAGACGACCTCGACATGTGGGCCTCGGTGATGGCTCGCTCGATCCGCGCTGCGGGTGGACGTCCGGGCGACGTCGTGCACGTCGCCTACGGCTACGGGCTGTTCACCGGCGGCCTCGGTGCCCACTACGGCGCCGAGCGCCTGGGTTGCACAGTCGTGCCGATGTCGGGCGGCATGACGCCGCGACAGGTGCAACTGATTCACGACTTCGCGCCGTCGGTGATCATGCTGACGCCGTCGTACATGCTCACGCTGCTCGACGAGTTCGAACGCCAGGGCCTGGATCCGCGCGCGTCGTCGCTGCGCGTCGGCATCTTCGGCGCCGAGCCGTGGACGGAGGCGATGCGCGCCGAGATCGAAGACCGCCTCGACATGCACGCCGTCGACATCTACGGCTTGTCCGAGGTGATCGGTCCCGGTGTCGCGCAGGAATGCGTCGAGACGAAGGACGGTCTGCACGTCTGGGAGGACCACTTCTACCCCGAGATCGTCGACCCGCTCACGGGGGAACCGGTCGCGGACGGCGAGCCGGGCGAGCTGGTGTTCACGTCACTGACCAAGCAGGCGCTGCCGATCGTGCGCTACCGCACGCGCGACCTCACCCGGTTGCTGCCGGGCACGGCGCGTCCCGCGTTCCGCCGCATGGCAAAGATCACCGGACGCAGCGACGACCTGATCATCCTGCGCGGCGTGAATGTCTTCCCGACGCAGCTGGAAGAGATCTTGCTGCCGGTCGACGGGCTCGCGCCGCACTTCCAGATCGTCTTGCGCCGCACCGGCCGGCTCGACGAGTTGTACCTGCGCGTCGAAGCGCGGCCGGACTGCCCGCCGCAACGGCGCGCCCGCGCGGCACACGAGGTCGAAGCCGCCGTCAAGGACCGCGTCGGCGTCACCATCGACGTCGAGGTGGTCGACCCCGACACACTCGAACGCTCGCTGGGCAAGCTGCAGCGGATCGTGGACGAGCGTCCACGATGACGACAACCGCCGCCGCGCGCCGCGGCCGTCCTGGCTACGACCTCGACCGGCTGTTGCTCGTCGCTGCGCGCACATTCACCGAACGCGGGTACGACGGCACGTCCATGGAAGACCTCGCCAAGCGCCTCGGCATCACGAAGTCCGCGATCTATCACCACGTGGACGGCAAGGAAGAGCTGCTGCGGCTGGCGACCGATCGCGCACTCGACGGGCTGTCCGCCGTCACGGACGAGGCGCTCGCGATGGACGCACCTGCGATCGACCGGCTCGAACACGTCGTGCGGCGCAGCGTGGACGTGCTGGTCGACGAGTTGCCGTTCGTCACGCTGCTGCTGCGCGTACGCGGCAACACGCCCGTCGAACGTCGTGCGATTGCGCGGCGGCGCGAGCTCGATCATGCGATCGCCGCGCTCGTCGCGGAGGCGGAATCGGACGGCGACGTGCGTCCCGACGTCGATCCTGCCCTGACCGCGCGCCTGCTGTTCGGCATGGTCAACTCGCTCGTCGAGTGGTACCGGCCGGCCCGGGGCGACGCGAGCACGGCCGACCTCGCGGACGCGGTGTGCAAGATCGCCTTCGAGGGGCTGCGCGCGCGCTGACCCCGGTACGGCATGCTCGCTGCCATGGGGTGGTACGCGCTGGAGCCGGCCGACGAGACGTTCTTCGAGACCGCGCCGTTCGTGCACAGTTATCCCGTCGACCTCGACGTGCCGCCCGACGTGGTGTGGGGATCGCTCACGTCCGAGCGGTCGATGTGGGACTGGAAGTTGCCCGTCAAGCGGCTGACGTGGACGTCGCCGCGGCCGTTCGGGCCGGGCACGACTCGCGAGGTCATCCTCACCGGTAGCACGTTCGGCATCCGCGAGCGGTACTTCCGCTGGGAGGACGGACGGCGCAAGTCGTTCGCCGCGACCGAGTGCGACCGTCGTCTGCTGCGCCGCTTCGCCGAGGACTACCTGGTCGAGCCGCGGCCCGGCGGCAGCCGCTTCACGTGGACGATCGCCCTCGAGCCGCTGCCGAAGGTGCGCTGGCTGTTCGGCGCGACCGACCCGATCAACGCCGTCTTCTTCCGCGCAGTCCCCCGCGCCGCGAAGAGCTACTTCGCCCGATCCTGAAGGATTGTGACCGGCTCGCCACGGCGGCTGCACCTCGCGCTACGGTCCTACTGACGCAACGACGTTCTGGTGGGAGCGGCATGAAGCGGCTGCGGTCGGCGATCGTGTGGTTCATCCGGTACGGCATCCCCGGCTTCGCCATCCGGATGCTGGCCCGCCGCGGTGACCTCATCGCGCGTTCGGCCGTGGACCCCGAAGCGATGCGCAACCCGGCCGAGCTCTACGCGGGCTTGCGCGCGCTCGGGCCGCTGGCCGGCAACCGGGTGGTCGGTGCGTCCGCGCATCACGCGGTCGTGAACGACGTGCTGCGCAACGACGCGTTTCTCGCCAACCCCGGTGGTGCGCCGACGAGGTTCCTCGAACGGTTGATGACCTCGGCGATCGACCCGCGTGCGCTCGGGCCGGTGGACGTCCCGTCTCTTCTGTCGATCCACCCGCCGCAGCACACCCGCATCCGGCGACTGGTCACGCACGCGTTCACGCCGCGCGCGATCGCGGGCTACTCCGACCAGATCCGCGACATCGCGAACGGGCTCGCCGATCGCGCAGCGACGCGCGGTGGACGATTCGACCTCGTCGCCGATTACGCGTCGCAACTGCCGGTGGCCGTCATCGCGCAGATCATGGGCATCCCGTCCGAGATGCACGCCGACCTGCTGCGCATCGGCAACGATGCCGCCTTGACGCTCGACCCCGCGTTGACCTACCGCGACTTCCGCAGGGCGGACCTCGCGATCCGCGAGTCCGCGGTGATGCTGGGCGACCACATCACGACGCTGCGGCGCAACCCGGGTGACGACCTGCTCAGCGAGTTGGTGCAGATCAACCAGGACGGCGATCGGCTCAGTGACGAGGAACTGCGCGTCAACACGTTGCTGCTGCTCGGCGCAGGATTCGAGACGACGGTGAACCTCATCGGCAACGCAGTCGCATTGCTGATCGAGCACCGCGACCAGCTCGAGGCACTGCAGGCAGATCCGTCCGGATGGCCGAACGCCGTCGACGAAGTGCTGCGCTACGACTCACCGGTGCAGGTGACGGTGCGCGTGGCCAACAGGGACACCGAGGTTGCCGGACGGCCCGTTCCCGCCGGGCGCGCGATCGTGCTCATGCTCGGCGCGGCCAACCGCGACCCGGACGTGTTCGCCGACCCGGACCGCTTCGACGTCACCCGCCCCGACGCGCGACTGCACCTGGCGTTCTCGGCGGGCATCCACTACTGCCTCGGCGCGCAGCTGGCCCGGCTCGAAGCGGCGATCGCGCTGCAGACGTTGTTCGAGCGCTTCCCGGACCTGACGCTCGCCGGCCCGGGCACACGCCGCACCACACGCGTGCTGCACGGCTACGAGCACCTACCCGTCACCGTGGGCTCGGCCGAGTCCGTCAGATAACCGCGGCGCCGGCGGCGCGGCCGGCCGCACGGCCGCTGAAGATGCAGCCGCCGAGGAAGGTGCCTTCGAGTGCGCGGTAACCGTGCACGCCGCCACCGCCGAAGCCGGCGACCTCGCCCGCTGCGTACAGTCCCGGCACCGGTGCGCCGTCGGCGCCCAGCACCCGCGACGAGAGATCGGTGTTCAGACCGCCGAGCGTCTTGCGGGTCAAGATGTTCAGCCGCACCGCGATGAGCGGACCCGCCTTCGGGTCGGTGAGCTTGTGCGGCGCCGCAACGCGGCTGATCTTGTCCGGCAGGTACGTTCGCGCCTGACGCAGCGCGGCGATCTGCAGATCCTTGGTGTACTCGTTGTCCATCTCGCGATCGCGCGCCACGATCTCGTCGCGCACCCGGTCGGCGTCGAGCAGCGGTGTGTCGGTGACCTTGTTCATCCGTGCGACGAGTTCGTCGATCGAGTCGGCCTGCACGAAGTCGACGCCCTTGTGCAAGAACGCGCGCACCGGTTCGGGCATGTCGCCGCGGCGCTGCCTGAGCACCTCACGCCAGTCCTTGCCGGTGAGGTCCGGGTTCTGCTCCGAGCCGGACAGCCCGAACTCCTTGCCGATGATCTTCTTCGTCAGCACGAACCAGGTGTGGTCGTAGCCGGTCGACATGATGTGTTCGAGCGTGCCGAGCGTGTCGAAGCCGGGGAACAACGGCACCGGCAGCCGCTTGCCGGTCGCGTCCAGCCAGAGCGATGACGGACCGGGCAGGATGCGGATGCCGTGGTTGGTCCAGATCGGGTCGTAGTTGTGGATGCCTTCGACGTAGTGCCACATCCGGTCCCGGTTCACCACACGCCCGCCGGCGCTCTCGGTGATCGCAATCATGCGTCCGTCCACGAAGTCTGGGACGCCGGCGATCATGTGCTTCGGCGGTGTACCCATGCGCGCCGGCCAGTTGGCGCGGACGAGGTCGAAGTTGCCGCCGATGCCGCCCGACGTCACGAGCACCGCTTGCGCACGCAGCTCGAAGTCACCGACGACGTCGCGCGAGCTCGGCGCAGCGCGAGGTACCTCCGACGGCTCGAGCATCGAGCCACGCACCCCGACGACAGCTCCGCCCTCGACGATCAACTCGTCGACGCGGTGCCGGAACGCGAACCGTAACTGCCCTGACGCGGCAGCGGCTTTCGCCTTGGCGGCGAACGGCGCAACGAGGCCCGGCCCGGTGCCCCACGTGATGTGGAAGCGCGGCACCGAGTTGCCGTGCCCGATGGCGCCGTATCCGCCACGCTCGGCCCAGCCGACGACGGGGAAGAAGCGCACACCGCGCTCGTGCAGCCACGCGCGCTTCTCGCCGGCCGCAAAGTGGACGTACGCCTCGGCCCACCGCCGCGGCCACACGTCTTCGTCGTCGAGCCGGTCGAACGCGGCGGTGCCCAACCAGTCCTGCATCGCGAGCTCGACCGAGTCCTTGACGCGCAATCGGCGCTGCTCGGGCGAGTCGACGAAGAACAGTCCACCGAACGACCAGAACGCCTGACCGCCGATGTTCTGCATCGGCTCCTGGTCGACGAGGACCACGCGCCGTCCCGCATCGAGCAACTCGCCCGTCGCCACGAGACCTGCGAGCCCAGCACCTACGACTATCGCATCTGCGTCGTCAGCCACGCCCGAATCCTGCCACCGGGCCGGTGCGAGTGAGATATGCCGGCAAGCCGGCGAGCGAGGCCTGCACCTCGCGCGCGAGGCGCGGTGCGCGAATTCGGGCCAACAGGTTGCGCCGCCAGAACGACCTCGGGTAGCCGGTCCATGTGACGGTCAGTGTGCAGCCGTCCGCCGCGGGACTCACCTGCCACGACCAGAGTGCGTAGGACGGATTGCCGTCGTCACTGTGCGACGTGTGCTCGAATCGTCGGGCGGTCGCGTCGACCACCGTCGCCTTCGCCCGGCTCGGCCAGGGCGTGCCCATGTCGCGCATCTCGATCACCCATTCCGCGCCCTCGGTGAGCGGTCGGCCGGGGTGCTCGATGACGTGATGGACGTGCGTGTTCCAGTCGGGCAGCCGCTCGACGTCGAGGAGCACCGCGAACACCGCGTCGGCAGGCGCGGCGATGTCGATGTGGGCGTTGCCGTGGAACTCGGTGAGAGGCATGCTGCCAATCTCGCGCAATCTCGCCGCCGGCGCATCAGACATCTGCCCGATCTTCGACGGCGGGCTCAGGGCCGGCGCTCAGCCGGATACACGTCCAGCTCCGTCGCCTTGACGCTCAGCCACACCGCGCTGCCCTCGGTGATGCCGAGTGTGGCCACCGCATCGGGAGTCACATCGGCCAGCGCGTCCGGCGTCCCGGTCAGCTGCACGCGCACACGATCGGTCAACAGCTCGAGGGAGGCGACGGTGGCGGGCCACACGTTGCGCGGGCTGGAGTGCTCGGGTCGCTCGCTGTGCAGCGCGACGGCCGACGGCCGCATCGCGACGAGCGCGCGACTGCCGATCGGCTCGGGCTCGGCCGCGACGAGCACTCCGCCGCCGTCGAGGGAGATGCCGTCGGCTGTGACCGTTCCCTCGTACAGGTTCAGGCCGACGAGCCGCGCCGTGTACTGCGTCGCCGGGCGGCGTGCGACGTCGGCGGGCGCGCCCTGCTGCACGATGCGCCCGCCCTCGAGGACGACGAGACGGTCGGCGAGCATCATCGCCTCGAGCGGATCGTGCGTCACCACGACCGTGGCGCCGGCGAACTCCGCGAGATGGGTCCGCAGCTCGGAGCGCACCTCGATCCTGGTCTGCGCGTCGAGTGCGGCGAGCGGCTCGTCGAGCAGCAACAGCGTCGGATGGACCGCGAGCGCGCGGGCGAGCGCGACGCGCTGGGCCTGACCACCGGACAACTCACGTGGCGCGCGCGGCGCGAGTTCGGCGATGCCGAGCCGGGTCAGCCACTCAGCAGCGGCCTCGCGTGACTCGCGCTTGGACGCGCCCTGGGCGCGTGCTGCGAAGCCGACGTTGTCGCGCACCGACAAGTGCGGGAACAGCCGGTAATTCTGGAAGACGTACCCCACGGAGCGCCGCTCCGATGGCAGGAAGACGCGCGCCGCGACGTCCACCCACGTCCGCTCGCCCGCGAGGATGCGCCCTTCGCTCATCGTGTCGAGGCCTGCGAGCGCGCGCAGCAGCGTCGTCTTGCCGGCCCCGTTCGGGCCGAGCACGCCGACGACCTCGCCCGGCCGCAGGTTCAGGTCGACGCCGAGTGTGAACGCGCCGCGGCGTACCGACCCGCGCGCGACAACCGTGCCCGTCATGCGTTCCACCCGGTTCGTAGCCATCGGTCGCGCAATGCGGCGAGCACCACGACCGCGACAGCGAGCAGTACGAGACTCAGGGCGACCGCGGACTGCGGATCCGTCTCCAGTGCGTTGTACACAGCGAGCGGCATCGTCTGCGTCGTTCCCGGATAGTTGCCGGCGAACGTGATCGTCGCGCCGAACTCACCGAGTGCGCGCGCCCAGCACAGCACGGCGCCGGCTGCGACCGACGGTGCGACGAGCGGCAGCGTCACCCGCCGGAACACGGTGGTGCGCGAGGCGCCGAGTGTCGCAGCCGCCTCCTCGAGGTCGCGATCGGCAGCGCGCAGCGCGCCCTCGACCGAAATGACGAGAAACGGCATGGCGACGAACGTCTCGGCAACGATCACACCGGACGTCGTGAACGGCAGCGTGACGCCGAACCACGAATCGAGGTACCGCCCGACGACACCCCTGCGGCCCAACGCCTCGAGCAGTGCGACACCACCGACGACGGGGGGCACGACGAGCGGCAGCAGCACAAGCGCACGCAGCAACCCGATGCCCGGTGCTCGAACTCGCGCGAGCACCCACGCGAGCGGGACGCCGAGTACGACCGAAATCGCCGCCGCCGTCGTCGCACACTCGAGCGAGAGGCGCAGCGCTGTGAGCGGGGCATGTCCGGTGAGCACGCCGCGCAGCCCTCGCCACGGCGCGCGAACGAGCAATGCGAACAACGGCAGCGCGAGGAAGACAAAGCCGATCGCGGCCGGAGCCGCGATCAGAACCGGCACACCGCGACGAACGGGCGTCGCGCTCAGGGCGCTTGGAACCCGTCCGCGAGCAGGACCGCGCGCCCGGCCGCGCTGAGCACGAACCCGACGAACGCCTGAGCGAGCGCGCTGTTGCGGGTGTGCGTGAGCGCCGCGATCGGGTACGCCGTCGATGCGTTGACCGCGGCGGCGATGGGCACACCGCGCACCTTGGTGCCCGCCGCACGGACGTCCGTGACGTACACGACGCCCGCGTCGACCTCGCCCAGTTCGACCTTGGTGAGCGTGGCCTTGACGTCCTGCTCGAGCGTGACGGGATGCACGCTGACACGAGCGTTCGCGAATACCTGGGCCGCCGTCGAGCCGCACGGCACCTGCGGCTGGCAGAGCGCGACCTTCACGCCGGAGCGCGCGAGATCGGCGACCGAGGCAATGTGCGCCGGATTCGCCGGTGGTACCGCGATCTCCATGACGTTCGTGGCGAAGTCGCTCGACGTCGTTGCGCCGCCGGCCGTGATGACTTGCTGCATGTTCTTCGGCGCCGCGGACGCGAACACGTCGGCGGTCGCGCCCTGATTGATCTGCAGCGCGAGCGCCGAACTCGCGCCGAAGTCGAAGGTGACGTGAGTGCCGGGGTGCGCCGTCTCGAACGCGTGACCCAACGACGTGAACGCCTCGGTGAGCGACGCTGCGGCGAACACTGTGATGGTTCCGCCCAGCGCGGAGCTGGTGCTGCTGCTGGAACCGCCGGCAGCGATCACCTTGCTCGACGAGCATGCGGTGACCGTCAGCGCAACGGCGCAGGCAGCCGCGGCGGCACGCCTCATCCTGCGCTCCGGGTCGCGCGTGTCTCGGGCACTTCGACGACAACGTTGGTCGACTTGATCGACGCGATCGCCAGCACACCGGGTTCGAGTTGCAACTCGTCGGCGGCCTCGCGGCTCATCAGCGATACGACCCGGTGTGGGCCGGCTTGTATCTCGACCTGGGCCATCACCGAGTCGCGCGTGACCTTGGTGACCAGGCCGGTGAACCGGTTGCGCGCCGACTCGGCAACCACGCGCCGGGGCGTGGCGCGGTCGGCCTGGCCGGCCAGCTCTTCAGCCAGCCGGGCCAGGTCGGCCCCCTCGACGACGAGCCGCCCCGATTCGGCCGTCGCCGACAACCGGCCCGAATCCGTCCAGCGCCGAACCGTGTCGTCACTGACGCCCAGCAGGTCTGCCGCCTCTTTGATCCGGAACACCGGCATGCGCGCAGCCTACTCCGCACCTGCGGAGAAACCGCGGCTGAACAACCGAATCCACGGCAAGACAGTGCCGATCTCGCCGCATCCTCCCCCGAGCGGTGCGTCAGACCTCGGCGAGGAACTTCTGCAGTAGCGCCGTGATCGCCTCGGGCTGTTCGATCGTGCTCGAGTGACCGGCGTCGGCGACGACCTCGAGCCGCGCTCCGGGGATCGCCGCCGCGATGCGCTGAGCCTTGGCGAGCGGTGTCGGCTTGTCGTCCGCACCGCAGATGACCAGGGTCGGCGCGGTGATCGCGCCGATCTCGTGGTACACCGGCTTGCGGTTTGCCACGGCGAGGATCGCGCCGCTCATTCCGTGCCGGTCGGTGTGCGCGACCTGACGCATCCACTCGTCGATCACCGGTTTGCTCGCGGGGTTCTTGCGGAACGTGGGCCCGAGCATGATCTTGAGCACGGACGGCTTCACCGGAGCTATGCCGACCAGACGGTAGAGCACCGTCAACGCCTTGTCCTGTATCGCGGCGAAGGGCTCTTCCGGGTCCGCACTCGTGTCGAGCAACGCGAGCGAGCGGAGCAGTTCGGGACGGCGCGCGGCGATGCGCTGACCGACGAAGCCGCCCATCGACAGCCCGACCCAGTGCACGGGCGCGACGCCGAGGTGTTCGATCAACGCCACTGCGTCCTCGGTGAGCGTGTCCATGTCGTAACGACCGTCGCCCGCGGGCGGCGACGCGCCCTGTCCGCGCCAGTCGATCGCCACGCATCGGTACGTCGAGCGCAGCGCCTCGATCTGCGCGCTGAACATCCAGCCGCTGAACAGCAGGCCATGGCCGAAGACGATGGTCGCGGCGTCGGGACTGCCTGCCGGTGCGCCGCTGTCGGAGTACGCGATGTCGGCACCGTTCGTGCGAAGTGTGGGCACCCCAGCCTCCCGCTCTCGTCCTGCGGCCGAACCTACTCGGGCCTCCGGGTGTGTCACTTTCCGAGCGGCTGTCTCGTCGTTGTCGACGGAGAGCGCGCGCAATACCGCGACCTAGGGTGGAGGCGTCATGAACGGCGACATGGATACGACGGGCGATGCCGCCTTCGCCGCCGTCTGGCGTACCCACCGCGCGTATCTGGTCAACCTCGCCTACGGGATGCTGCGCGACATCGGCGCGGCCGAGGACGCCGTGCAGGAGGCGTTCGCGCGGCTGGCGCAGACCGATATCGGCACGATCGACGACACCCGCGCCTGGCTCGTCGTGGTGACGAGCCGCATCTGCCTGGACGTCATCCAGTCGGCGCGGCATCGCCGCGAGCGTGCGACCGACGCGGACACCATCGAGTTCGCGAGCGCCTCCGTCGCGAGAGCGTCGGTCGACCCGGCCGATCGGGTGACGCTCGACGACGAGGTGCGCGCCGCGCTGCTGGTCGTTCTCGATCGGCTCACGCCGGCCGAGCGCGTTGTGTTCGTCATGCACGACGTCTTCCGCACCCCGTTCGACGAGATCGCGGCGACCATCGGCCGCCCGGCGGCGACCTGCCGGCAACTGGCCCGCCGCGCGCGGCAG
>DATGFB010000189.1:0-2274 GCA_035309605.1 Jatrophihabitantaceae bacterium | reverse complement strand
GTGCCCGTCCAGCCGCGAGTCGGCCCGCGCTGCCCTTTCCAGGTTGACTGTGTCACCCGGCTTCAACGCACCCACTCCGGTGCGCTTCAGCGTCTCGCCCATGACGTCGAAGCCGAGATGACGCGTCTGGTCGTAACCGGTCGAGCCGGTGACGGTCAAGCACACGCCGTTGACGGCGATCGACGCGCCGTGCTTCACGTCGTCGGCGACTGTGCGCGCGGCAATGGTCAGCACAGCGGCGTCGCCGTGCGGCTCGATGCCGACGACTTCGCCGATCTCTTCGATAATCCCGGTGAACACCGGCGCACTACTCCCCTTCCGGCCAAACCGGCCGCGCGACAACCTTTATGTCCGCGCCCAGCCTGGTGACACTGTCGACGTCAAGTGTGACGCCCTCGTCGAGCGAGCCGATGCCCGCATCGCCGAGGGCGGCCGGCCCTGCACCGAGCAGGCGCGGAGCGAGATAGGCAATGACCTCGTCGACGCAGCGCGCCTCCACGAATGCTCCGGCCAGAGTAGGGCCGCCTTCAAGCAGGACGTGTCGTACGCCACGGTCGAACAACGCCTTCAGGGCGAACCGTGGCACCGCGGTGTCGAGCACGAGCGTCTCCGCGGCGGAGTCGAGGACGCGAGCGTGCTGAGGCGTGCGGTGCCGGCGGTCGAGCACGACGCGAAGCGGCTGATGCTCGAGCAGCTCGTCGTCGCTGTCGCGGACGGTGAGGTGCGGGTCGTCGGCGAGAATCGTGCCGCTGCCCACGACGATCGCGTCGACGACGGCGCGGAACGCATGCGAGTCGGCACGCGACACGGCCGACGAGATCCACCGCGCGGACAGGTCAGCGGCGGCAACACGGCCGTCGAGCGTCGCCGCGTACTTCCACGTGACGAACGGGCGACCCGCCTGTACCGCGAACAGCCACGGCCGGAGGGCGCCGGCGCGTGCCGCCTCCGCTTCGAGCCCGGCGTGGACGTCGACACCGGCCTCGCGCAACCGCGTGGCACCGCCGGCCGCTTCCGGATTCGGGTCGTCGACGGCGTACACGACGCGTCGCACACCGGCTTCGATCAGCGCTTCGGCGCACGGCCCCGTGCGACCGGTGTGCGCGCACGGTTCGAGGGTGACGAGCACCGTCGCACCGCGTGCCTTCGCTCCGGCGGCATCGAGCGCGACGATTTCGGCGTGCCGTTCGCCGACCGGCTCGGTGGCGCCTTCGCCGACGAGCTGGCCCTCCGTGTCGAGCACAACTGCACCGACCGGAGGGTTGGGGCTGGTGCGCCCGCGCACCGTCTCGGCGAGTACGAGCGCACGGTGCATCGCGGCCTGTTCGGCCTCTGTCGTGTGCACCTCGCCCTCCGATCAGCCGGCCATGGCAACACGTGCTCTAACGCGCAGCGCCTCGACGGCCTTCCCGGGCTCGTCCGCGTCGTACACCGCCGAACCCGCGACGAAGACGTCCGCGCCGGCCTCGGCGGCCGCTTCGATCGTGTCTGCGGTGATACCTCCATCCACCTCGATGAACAACCGCAGGTGGCCCGAGCGCACGTTCTCGCGCGCGAGCCGCACCTTCGGCAACACGTCCGCGATGAACTGCTGCCCGCCGAAGCCGGGCTCGACCGTCATCACCAGCAGCGTGTCGAAATGCGTGAGGATGTCGAGGTACGGCTCGAGCGCAGTGCCCGGCTTCACACTCAGCCCGGCCAGTGCGCCGGCGGCGCGGATGTCACGTGCGACCGCGACGGGATCGCGGGCCGCCTCGACGTGGACGGTGACGTTTGCGCAACCGGCTTCCGCGTAGCCGGGCGCCCAGCGATCGGGATCGTCGATCATGAGGTGGCAGTCCAGCGGTAGCGCGGTCGCGGCGAGCAGGCTCTGCACGACGGGCAGCCCGATGGTCAGATTGGGGACGAAGTGCGCGTCCATCACGTCGACGTGCAGCCAATCGGCGTTGGCGACCGCGGCGGCTTCGTCGGCGAGTCGCGCGAAGTCCGCCGACAGGATGCTCGGCGCGATCATCGGCTCGGGTGCGGACAGGCCGGAGCGGCCGCCTCCGGACGGGCTCGCTGGGGACGGTGAGGTGGCCACAGCGGAAGTCTAGGGTGCGCCCTAGCGGCGACTGAGCGCGGCGAAGAACATGGCGTCGGTACCGTCGCGGTGCGGCCAGAGTTGCATCGTCCCGTCTGCCCGGGTGCGGGCCGGCAGCACCGCGGGGCCGGCATCGAGAAGCCGCACGTCCGGTCGGGCGGCCAGCAGCGTCTGGATCTGCCCGGACGTCT
>DATGFB010000188.1:0-4999 GCA_035309605.1 Jatrophihabitantaceae bacterium | reverse complement strand
TGACGCTCTGCGAGAACAGTGCCGCACTGCTCGAGATCGCGAACACGCTCGACGTGTCGTAGCTGCCGGCCTTGAACGCCTCGATCATCGGACGCGCCATCGCGTCGCCGATGAGCACGACGACGTTCACCTTGCGGCGCTCCACGGCCCGCCACACCTCGACCGGATCGAACTGCGGCAGCAGTACCACCGTGTCGCCGCCGAAGAGCGCCATCAGCCCGGCCCACTGCGCGTTTCCGTGGATGAGCGGCGCGAGACACAGCCGCACCATGCCACCGGTGACCTTGCCCAGCTCGGCCTGCACGTACTCGTTCTCGAGCGGCTCGCCGGTCATGAAGTTGATGCCGCCGCCGAGGGTGCGCCACACGTCCTCGTGCCGCCAGATCACGCCCTTCGACATGCCCGTCGTGCCGCCGGTGTAGAGGATGTAGAGGTCGTCGCCACTGCGCTCGTCGAAGTCGCGCTCCGGGCTGCCGGACGCGAGCGCCTCGTCCCACGAGGTACCGACGAGGGGCGCCTCGCTCTCGTCGTCGATCACGACCGTGTGCTTCACCGTCGGCGCACCCGGCAGCGCGTCGGAGATGCGGTCGCTGAACATCTTCTCGTGCACGAGGGCGACGACATCGGCGTTGTCGAGGACGTACTGGATCTCCTTGGCGGTGTAGCGGTAGTTGACGTTGATGAGCGCGGCGCGCAACTTGTAGACCGCGACCATCGTGACGATGGCCTGCAGGCGGTTGCGCGTGCACATGCCGACATGCGAGCCGGCGGTCACGCCGTGCGCGGCCAGGTGGTGCGCCAGCCGGTTGGCCTGCTCCTCGAGCTCGGCGTACGTGACCTCGTCGTCGCCACACGCGACGGCCAGGCGCTCGGGGAAATAGTCGACCGCGTGCTCCACAAGGTCGGCGATGTTGTAGGCCACTAAGTTCTCCAGCTCTTCGCGCAAGCGCTCATCGCGGCACTCGCTCCGATCCTCCGGCGCTTCGCGCCGTCGATTCTCACTCGTCAAAACTAGAACCTGTTATCGTTTCAGGCAACCCCGTACAGCAGGAGGTTGGGCCGATGACTGCCGCACTCACCCCGGACGACCAGCACTGCCTGGTCGAGCAACGCGGCCACGTCCTGATCGTGACGATGAACCGGCCCGAGGCGAAGAACGCGCTGTCCGGCCCGATGCTCGCCGGCATGACCGCCGCCTGGAACCGCGTCGACGAGGACCCCGAGATCCGGGTCGCGATCCTGACCGGCGCGGGCGGCGCGTTCTGTGCCGGCGCCGACCTCAAGGCGATGACGCGCAGTCACCCCGGCGACAACGCGGGGAGCATGGACCTGGCCCGCATCGAGTCGCTGCTGAAGGGCCGCCGCCTGACCAAGCCGCTCATCGCCGCCGTCGAGGGGCCGGCGATCGCGGGCGGCACCGAGATCCTGCAGGCCACCGACATCCGCGTCGCGGGCGAGAGCGCGAAGTTCGGCGTGAGCGAACCGCGCTGGGGGCTGTTCCCGCTCGGCGGGTCGGCAGTGCGGCTCGTGCGCCAGATCCCGTACACCGTCGCCGCGGACCTGCTGCTGACCGGGCGGCACATCCGTGCGGCCGAGGCGAAGGAGATCGGGCTGATCGGGCACGTCGTCCCGGACGGCCAGGCACTCGCGAAGGCGCTCGAGCTCGCCGAGACGATCGCAGCGAACGGGCCGCTCGCGGTACAGGCGATCCTGCGCACGATCCGCGACACCGAGGCGATGCACGAGAACGACGCGTTCGCCCTCGACGCGAAGCTCGGCATCGCGGTGTTCCAGAGCGAGGACGCGAAGGAAGGCCCGCGCGCGTTCGCCGAGAAGCGCACGCCGAACTTCAAAGGCCGCTGACCCGACCTGGGGAGTATTTCTTCAGACAGGTTGAAGAAATACTCCCCAGGTGGGTCAGGCGAGGCTCTTGACGAACTCGCCCAGCTGGGTGAGGTTGCGGCACTCCACCATCGGCACCACATCGGCGTACCTGCTCGCCGCGGAGTCGCCGGTGTCCCACACCGCCGTGCGCTCCGGGTTGAGCCAGTACGCGTGCTTGGCCTTGGCCGCGAGGCGCTCGAGCGTGTCAAGCGCGAGCGGACCGTAGTTCGAGCGCGCGTCACCGAGCACGAGCAGCGACGTGCGCCGGCCGATCGCGTCGGCGTAACGCTCCTCGAACAGCTCGAACGCGCGCCCGTAGTCGGTGCGCCCGAGCAGCCACGTCACCTGTGCCTGCTCGCCCAGCTGCGTGATCGAGTCGAGGATGTCGCCGCCCGGTGCGAAGAACCGGGTCACCTCGTCGATGTCGTCGACGAACGCGAACGCGCGCACCCGGCTGAACTGTTCACGCAATGCGTAGATCAGCAGCAACGTGAAGTGCGCGAACGACGACACCGACTCGCTCACGTCGCACAGCACGACGAGATCGGTCTTGACCGGATGGCGCGGCCGGTGCGCGGTGTCGACCGGCACGCCCCCGAACGAGAGCGAGTTGCGCATCGTGCGGCGCATGTCGAGCGCGCCGCGTTTGCCGCGTCGATGATCGTGCGCGAGCCGGGCCGCGAGCCGGCGGGCGAGGGGTTGCACTTCGCGGCGCAGCGCAGCGAGCTCGGTCTTGGTGGCGCTGAGGAATGCGACGCGGTCGATGCCCGGCCGCACGCCCGAGCGCGCAGCGGCGCGGAAGCTCGTCTGCTCCGCGATGCGCCGGCGCACGTCGGCTTCGACGAGCTGCGTGAACCGCCGTAGCCGCTGGTCGATCGCAGTGCGCGCGCGCTGCTCCGCGATGCCGTCCCGGTCGTCGCCGAGCATCTGCTCGAGCAGGTTCGCGAGCAGCGTCTGCGGCGCGAGCCGGTCGAGCACTGTGGTCCGCGACCACGACGGGCGTCCCGGTTGGAATCCCTGCAGTGCGCCGAAGCCGGCGACGGCGTCGCGCGCGATGCCCTGCGCGAGCTGCTCGTCGCCGGTGCGGAGGTATTCGGAGAGCTCCTCGCGCAGCTGCAGCCGCAACGGATCGTTGACCGCCCACGGCGGCGGCGACTCGCGCACCGGCTCGGCGGCTCGGCCGCCGTTCCTGTCCGTTGCGGCCGAGCCGTACACGAGCGGGTAGTACAGGTCGAAGACGTTGTCGAAGATCGTGCGGTGCGACTGGCGTTTGACCAGCGTGGCGGCGTACACAGCCCGCAGTTGTTCGCGATCGGCGAGGCCGACGGCCTGCACGGCGTTGGCGGCGTCCAGCCCTTCGGAGATCGAGATCGTCAACCCGGCGTCGCGCAATGCCGTCACGAACTCGACATGATGCTCGAACAGCGACATGGCTACTCGGCCGGAGGCAGATCGAGTTCCTTGCGCGCCCGGGCATGGTCGGTCGCGTGCTTGAGTACGACGCCGAGTGTCGACGACGTCGTCTTCTCGTCGAGTGTCGCGGCGCCGAGCGCGACGAGCGTGCGTGCCCAGTCGATCGTCTCGGCGACACTCGGAGACTTCTTGAGTTCGAGCGTCCTTAGCGTCGCCGTCGTGCGCACGACCTGCTCGGCGAGGTCCGCGTCGATGCCGGGTACGCGTTTGAGCACGATCTCGCGTTCGCGTTCCGGGGTCGGGTAGTCGAGGTAGAGGTAGAGGCAGCGTCGCTTGAGCGCCTCGGACAGCTCACGTGTGGCATTGGACGTGACCACGACGAACGGACGGCGCGTCGCTGCGATCGTGCCGAGTTCGGGCACGGTCACCTGGAACTCCGACAGCACCTCGAGCAGCAACGCCTCGACCTCGACGTCGGTCTTGTCGGCCTCGTCGATGAGCAGCACGGTCGGTTCGTCGCGGCGGATCGCGGTGAGCAGCGGCCGCGTGAGCAGGAACTCCTCGGTGAAGATGTCGTCGTGGGTCTGTTCCCACGCCTGCTCGGCCGGTGCCGCTTGGATGCGCAGCAGCTGCTTCTTGTAGTTCCACTCGTAGAGCGCGCGTGCTTCGTCCAGGCCTTCGTAGCACTGCAGGCGCACCAGACCGGCGTTCGTCGTCGCGGCGACCGCTTTGGCGAGTTCGGTCTTGCCGACACCGGCCGGTCCTTCGACGAGCACGGGTCGCTCGAGCGTCGTCGCGAGGAAGACGGTCGTTGCCGTCGCCGAATCGGCAAGGTAGCCGACGTCGGCCAAGCCGCGCGCGACGGCATCGGGCGAGTCGAACCACGCAGTCACCCGGCCAAGATAACCGCGTCGGGCTCCCCGGCCGGCGCGATATGACGTAGAGCATCCGCCAGAATCGAGGCATGCGGCCGACCCTGTACGAGTTCGCGGGTGGTGACGCTGCGTTTCTGGCACTGGCGCGTGCTCATCACGAGCGCTGCCTCGCGGACCCCGAGCTCAACCATCCGTTCTCGCATCCCGGTCAGCATCCGCAGCACGTCGAGCGCCTCGCCGCGTACTGGGCCGAAGTGCTCGGCGGGCCGCCGCGGTTCTCGCAGGAGTGCGCGGACCACGCCTCGATGCTGCTGATGCATTCCGGCAACGGGCCGATGGACGACCTGGGTGCACGCTTCATCGCCTGCTTCGTCGCGGCGATGGATGATGCCGGCCTGCCGAACGATGCCGACTTCCGCGCCGCTATGCGCGCCTACATGGAGTCTGCAGTCGCAGAGGTGCTGCAATACCCGGGCGACTACGACGGCCCGGTGCGGCTGCCGATGCCGAAGTGGTCGTGGGACGGAAGGGTCTAGATCGCGCGGTCGCGGCCGGCCCACTCCGGGTCGCGCAGCTTGCGCTTGTAGAGCTTGCCGTTGTCGTCGCGTGGTAGCTCGTCGAGGTAGTCGACGTGCTTGGGCAGCTTGTACTTCGCGAGCCGCCCGGCTGCGAAGGCGAGGATGTCGGCCGTGAGTTCGTCGTCGGGCACGACGCCCTCGGCGGGTTGCACGACGGCCTTGACGGCCTCGCCCCACTCGTCGTCGGGGACGCCGAACACCGCGACGTCCGCGACCTTGGGATGCATGACCAGCTCGCCCTCGATCTCG
>DATGFB010000187.1:0-7459 GCA_035309605.1 Jatrophihabitantaceae bacterium | reverse complement strand
AGGTACGGGAACGACGTGAGGAACGGCGCGCCGTACGGGGTGTTGTCGTCGCTGGTGCCGTCGTTCAGCAGACCCGCCGCACCGTCCGGCGTGTACGACCCGTCGACCAGCGGGATGGTCGCTCCCGCGACAGCCTTGAGTTCGATGGCGGTGACGTCGTCGATCAGCCGCCGGCCGTTCGGGAAACCGGCCGGGTCGCCGGCGACAAGGCCGATCGGGTTCTCCGAGCCCGGCGCCGTCGGTTCGACGGCGACGTTGAGCCGAAGCATGTCGGCTTGCACCGGCCCGGTGAAGTTCTGGAATCCGTCGACGACGCCGGCCGGAATGCCGGTGAGCAGGATGGCGGCGAGGTCGAGGCGCGGCTTCTTAGCAGCGACGTACGCGGCCAGATTCGGGAAGGCGGCCGGGTACAGCACGTTGGCGATGAGGTTCGCGAGCTCGGGCTGCAGGACGTATTCGGCAAAGTTGCTGTCGTCGTGTGGCTCCTGCGCGTTCCAGCTGTCTTTCACGGCCATCGGGTTGATGACCTCGTTGATCAGCGGGTTGCCCAGTCGCGAGATCTGGTGGAACTGTCCGAGGCTGCGGTAGGTCCCCGTCGACCCGTCGAGGATCCGTGCGGACGCCCGGCTCGCCGTCGCCCACACCCCGATGACGGACTTGGGCGACATCACGTCGTGCGGCCGTCGACCGTCCACGGTCAGGTCTTCGATCGGCACCTGGAGCGCGATGGTGTGCACGTTCAGACCGCGCAGGCCGTTGACGCCGGGCATGTTCGCCAGTATCGGCGGGATTCCGGCGTTGAACGCACCCTGGAACGGACGCAGATCGCCGAGGTCGAAGATGCTGCCCAGATCGACGTGGAAGCCGTCGGCGCGCTGACCGGCGAACACGCGAACGTTGCCGCTGAGCGTGTGGTAGCTGAGCGCCGCCAGGGTTGGGTAGTTCGGCGTGCTGCGAACGCCGACGTTGACCGGCGGGCAGGTGAGACCTGTACCCAGCACCTGTTCGTTGCCGCCGGAGCGCGCGGCACGCCGGGGCGTGATGCGGGACAGGGTGTAGGTCTGCGGCCGGTTCCACGTCGAGTCGGTCGGCGACGTGATCGGCCCGGTGTTGTACAGGAATGTCGAGGGATTGCGGATCGTCGTCGAGAACCTGAATCGGTAGATGATGTCGGCCTCGGCGTCGCCGGCGTTGGAGATCTTGATGTCGTAGACGACGTCGTCGGCGAACTCGTTGAAGTTCGGCCCGCCATAGGCGAGTTCGAACGGGATGTAGTTGGCGATCAGGGTGACGGTTCCAGGTTGGTCCGCGCCGACGAAGGCATAGACGTCGGTGTTGTCAGCGGACGGATCTTTCGAGATCTCGGGTGCTTCGCGGTGTGACGACATGAGTCGACCTTTCGCAGGACTGACGATCGGGAAGGGTGCGCTAGCGGGTCACGCGGGCCCGGCCGGCCCGGCGCGACGCGCGCAGTTATCGACGGGCGGCGCGCGAGAATGCGCGCGCCAGCCGTGCGACGAGCTGCTTGTCCGTGACGATGACCTCGCGGCCCTCCACCATCAACGCAACCTCACCTTTGGTCACATCGTGGATGTAGGCGGCCATCGCGCCTTCGGCGTCGGATGGCAGTGTCACCTCGGCTGCCTGCACGGCCCCGGCGCTCGGCGACGACACGACTGCGGCGACGCCCGCAACGGTCCCGAGTCCGGCCACAGTCAGGAAATTTCGGCGCGTTGCATCACTCATTCGGTCCCCCGACGGTGCGCAGTGCCGCAACCACGAGCATGGCCGCGGTCGTCAGGCATCAATCAGCCTGACACCAAGCGATTCGCAGCGACCAGGTCAATCGGATTCACCCAGACCCATCCTGGCAACAAGCTGACGCTACGCCGGTCGTCGGCCCGCACCGCCCGCCGATCGGTCCGATCGGCAGTCCGTTGGTACCCCTCGTCGATGCCGCGCGGGCGAGGGCTAGGCGTCCTCGTCGGGGACGGCGTCGATGCCGGCTTCCTTGCGCTGCTCGGCTGTGATCGGCGCAGGTGCGCCGGTGAGCGGGTCGTAGCCGCCACCGGTCTTCGGGAACGCGATGACGTCGCGGATCGAATCGGTGCGCGACAGGAGCGCGCAGATGCGGTCCCATCCGAACGCGATGCCGCCGTGCGGCGGGGCACCGTAGTTGAACGCGTCGAGCAGGAAGCCGAACTTCTCGCGCGCCTGTTCCTCGTCGAGCCCCATCACCGCGAAGACGCGCTCCTGCACATCGCGCCGGTGAATACGAATCGAGCCGCCGCCGATCTCGTTGCCGTTGCACACGATGTCGTACGCGTAGGCGAGCGCCGAGCCGGGCTCGGTGTCGAACGTGTGCATCGACTCCGGCTTCGGGGACGTGAACGCGTGATGCACCGCGGTCCACGCACCGGACCCGACGGCGACGTCGCCGGCCGCCTCCGCATCGCTCGCCGGCTCGAACAGCGGCGCGTCCACGATCCACACGAACGACCACTGCGATTCGTCGATGAGGCCCGCGCGCCGGCCGATCTCGAGCCGCGCGGCACCCAGCAACGCGCGCGCCGAGTTGCCGCCGCCGGCCGCGAAGAACACGCAGTCACCGGGCCGCGCGCCGACATGTGCGGCAAGCCCGGCACGCTCGGCGTCGGACAGGTTCTTCGCAACCGGCCCGCCGAGTTCACCATCGTCGCCGACGAGGACGTACGCGAGGCCGCGGTGCCCGCGCTGCTTGGCCCAGTCCTGCCACGCGTCGAGTTGCTTGCGCGGTTGTGCCGCCCCGCCCGGCATCACCACTGCACCGACGTAGGGCGCCTGGAAGACACGGAACGGCGTACTCGCGAAGTACGACGTGCAGTCGACGAGCTCGAGCCCGAAGCGCAGGTCGGGTTTGTCGGAGCCGAACCGGTCCATCGCGTCGTAGTACGTCATGCGCCGGATCGGCGTCGGGATCTCGTACCCGACCAGCCGCCACAAGGCGACCAGCACGTCCTCCGACAGCGCGATGACGTCGTCCTGGTCGACGAAGCTCATTTCGACGTCGAGTTGCGTGAACTCCGGCTGACGGTCGGCGCGGAAGTCCTCGTCGCGGTAGCAGCGTGCGATCTGGAAATAGCGCTCCATACCCGCGACCATGAGCAGTTGCTTGAACAGCTGCGGCGACTGCGGCAACGCGTACCACGAGCCGGGCCGCAACCGCGCGGGTACCAGGAAGTCGCGCGCGCCTTCCGGCGTGGAGCGGGTCAGCGTCGGCGTCTCGATCTCGACGAAGCCGTGCCCGTGCAGCACCGTGCGGGCCGCGCGGTTCACCTCGCTGCGCATCCGCAACGCGGCAGCGGGTCCGGGCCGGCGCAAATCGAGGTAGCGGTACTTGAGCCGCGCCTCTTCACCGACCTCGGTGTGCTCGTCCACCTGGAACGGCAACGTCGCCGCCTCGTTCAGCACCTCGATGTGCGTAGCGACGACCTCGACCTCGCCGGTCGGGATGTTCGGGTTGACGTTGCGCTCCTCGCGCGGGCGCACCTCGCCGGTAACCGCGAGGACCCACTCGTTGCGTAAGTCGTGCACGAGTTCGTCCTCGCGCACGACTACTTGCACGATGCCGCTCGCATCGCGCAGGTCGAGGAACGCCACGCCGCCGTGATCGCGCCGCGAGGCGACCCAACCCGCGAGCGTCACCTTGGTGCCTGCGTCGGCCGAACGCAGCGTCCCGGCCTCATGCGTGCGAATCACTCTGAAACCTTCTGGATCACGACCTGCGGGTGCAGGTCATCGGCGGGCGGAGTCCACGTGGACGATTCAGCGTCGACCTGCTCGCCGGAACGGATGTCACGAACCTGATCGCGCGCACCTTCATTCTGCGGGAACCACACGAACGGTATTCCCCGCCGGTCCGCGTAGCGGATCTGCTTGCCGTACTTGTCCGCCGACGGCGCGACCTCGGCCGCGATCCCCCGGCCGCGCAGCACGTCAGCGATCTTCGAACACTCCGCGCGCGCGTCCTCGGTCGGCAGCGCCACGAGCACAACGGACGGCACGGACCGCGACGCCGTGAGCAAACCCTGCTGGAACAGCGGCATCAAGAGCCGCGTGACACCGAGCGAGATGCCCACGCCGGGATAGGTCGCCGTGCCGTCGGACGCGAGCGAGTCGTAGCGGCCGCCCGAGCAGATCGAGCCGAGCGACTCGAAGCCGGTCATTCGCGTCTCGAACACAGTGCCCGTGTAGTAGTCGAGCCCGCGCGCGATCCGCAGATCGGCCTCCACGCTGAATCGATCACTGGCAAGCGAAGTGCAGCCGCGAAGTACTGCGATCAGTTCGTCGACGCCGGCCTGAAACGTCGGATTGGCGACACCCAACTCGTGCACGCGTCGGTTCAGCTCATCCGGGTCGCCGGCTCGTATGTCGGCCAGTCGTAGGCACATCGCTGCCTGCTCGGCATTGAGTCCGGCGTCATCGATCAGCAACTGCCCGACTACCTCGGCAGGCACCTTGTCTAGCCTGTCGACGGTGCGCAGCACCGCCGGCACATCGGATGCGCCGATGCCTTCGAAGAAGCCTTGCAACAGCTTGCGGTTGTTGACCTGCAAGCGCAGTGGTGGCACGAAGTCGAGCGACACCAAGGCCTCGGCCATCACGCGCGCGATCTCGGCATCGTGGTGGAACGCAAGGCCGTCCTTGTCGACGACGTCGATGTCCGCCTGCACGAACTCCCGATATCGACCGGTCTGCGGACGCTCGCCGCGCCACACCTTCTGAATTTGATACCTGCGGAACGGGAACTCGAGACGTCCCGCGTTCTCCAGCACGTAGCGCGCGAACGGCACGGTGAGGTCGTAGTGCAGGCCGAGGCCCACATCGCCCTCGTCCGCGTCGGCCTGCAGGCGGCGCAGGACGTAGACCTCCTTGTCGATCTCGCCCTTGCTCAGGAGCGTGTCCAGCGTCTCGACCGAACGTGATTCCAGCGGTGCGAAGCCGTGCAGCTCGAACGTGTGCCGCAGGCGGTCGATGACTTCCTGCTCGACGAAGCGCTGAGAGGGCAACAGCTCGGGGAATCCGGACAGCGACGTCGTCATCAGGCCAGGTCCAGCAAGAACGGGTTGGTGGCGCGCTCGCGCGCGATGGTCGTGGTCGGTCCGTGGCCCGGGTGCACGAGGGTGGTGTCGTCCATCGTCAGGATCACCTCGCGCAGCGAGCGCTCCATCTGCTCCCACGAGCCGCCGGCCAGGTCGACGCGCCCGATCGAGCCGGCGAACAGGACGTCACCGGAGAACGCGAACGCGTCGTCCGCGCCGGTGAGCCCGAACACGACCGATCCCGGCGAGTGCCCCGGCGCGTGCCGGACCGAGAAATCCAGACCGGCGAGCGACACCTTCTCGCCGTCGTGCAGTTCGCGTACGTCGTCGGGCTCGGCGAACGTGAGCGAGCCGAACAGCGGCGTGCCGGGCGGCAGCGGGATGCCGGACCACGGATCGGCGAGCTGCCCGCGGTCGGCCGGATGGATGAACGCCGGCACATCGCGTGCCTGGCACACGGGAAACACCGAAAACGTGTGGTCGAAGTGGCCGTGAGTCAGCAGGACGGCCACCGGGTGCAGCGCGTTCTCGGCGATCACCTCGTCCAAGCGCTTGCCCACCCCGATGCCCGGGTCGATGACGACGCACTGCTCGCCCGCACCCGTTGCCACCACCCAGCAGTTCGTGGCGGTGGCGTCCGACGGAAATCCCGTGACGAACACGGTCGGGCACTCCAGACGGTCGGACGGCGGCGGACGCCCCAGCCTACCGAGCGCACCGCGACCGCCCGGCGCCTCCATCGTTCACCTGCCGCATGCACCTGGTTCACGTCGCGCTCCTAGACTCCGGCGGCCCCGAACCTCCGGCAGAGACGGTGACCCGTGAGCACGAAAACCGCCAAGCAGGCTCCCGCACAGCCCGAGCCGGCCCGCTCGGTCACCCTGACCCGGCGCCAGTTGGTCGCGATCGTTGCGGTGGTCACCGCCGTCGTCGTCGCGGCGCTCGTCACGATGTTCGTCGTCCTGTCCGACAACAAGTCGAGCGCGCCGGTCTCGGGTGCGCACCTGCCGGGTCAGTGCGCCTGGGCGAACGCGGGCCAGCCGGCCCGCAACTCGATCAAGAATCCACCGACGAACGTGCAGACAACCGGCACGGTCACCGTGGCGCTGACGACGAGCCAAGGTCCCATGACGTTCACGCTGAACAGGTCTGAGGCGCCGTGCACCGTGGCCAGCTTCGTGTCGCTCGCTTCGCAGGGGTACTTCGACGACACCCCGTGCCACCGCGTTACAACGGCCGGGATTTGGGTGCTTCAGTGCGGTGACCCCACCGGTTCGGGCGGCGGTGAACCCGGCTACTTCATCCCGGACGAGGCCAGCGGGAGCGAGCAGTACCCGGCGGGAACGATAGCGATGGCCCGGACGAGCGCCCCCACGAGCGGCGGAAGCCAGTTCTTCATCGTCTACAAGGATTCACCGCAGTTGATGCAGCATCTCGGTTCCCTGCAGTACACGGTGTTCGGGACGGTCAGCTCGGGCCTACAGGTGGTGCAGAAGGTCGGCAAGGCGGGCGCGGTCACCGGCACGGACGGGCGGCCGAAGCTCCGCATGCAGCTGCTCACGGTCGCCGTCCACTGAACTTCCCATGGACTGAGCCGCCCTTGGGACGGCGCTGACCGGTCTCCAGGATTGCTTTCGTACACTTCGCCAGACCTGCGCGCCCTGCGCGAGACCGCTCCGCTGGAGGCTTCTGCCCCGTGCCGACGAACAAGCAGCGCCGTGACGCCGCGCGCCGACACCTCGAACGCCAACTGCAGCGCCGTCAGGAGCGCGCGGCCACGCGCCGCCGGTTCACCCTGGTCGGGTCCATCGTGGGCACCGTCGTGCTCGTGGTCGCGGTAGTCGTCACGGTGGTCCTGGTGTCCGGCGGCGGCAAGAAGTCGACGGCCGCGGACAGCCCCACGGTGTCCTCGCCCACGGCCTCGCCGACGCCGACACCGACGCCCACCCCGTCCACGTCCTACCCCGCCGCGAAGGGGCCGTCCGTCACGTTCGACGGCGTCACGGTCAAGGGCGCCACCGATCTGCACGGCAAGCCAGGCGTCACGTCCAAGGCCTCGGCCGCGCCGAAGGCCCTCGAGTACAAGGACCTGGTCGTCGGCAAGGGTGCCGCGGCCACGGCCACGTCGAACGTCACCGTGCAATACGTCGGGGTGCTGTACAAGAACGGCACGCTGTTCGACGCGTCGTGGACGCGCGGCATGCCCGCGACGTTCTCGCTGAACGGCGGCGTCATCAAGGGCTTCCAATACGGCATCGGCGGCACGAAGGGTGTGCCCCCGATGCGAGTCGGGGGCCGGCGGGTGATCATCCTGCCGGCGTCGCTCGGGTACGGCTCCCAGTCGCTGGGCCCGATCCCTGCCAACTCGTCACTCGTCT
>DATGFB010000186.1:0-2274 GCA_035309605.1 Jatrophihabitantaceae bacterium | reverse complement strand
CGCGCCATGATGTCGACCGGCCCGATCGCGGTCGGGTACTCGCGGCGCACCAGCCGATATCCGTCACCCAGCGTCGTGATGTGCTCGGCGAGCAGCTTCTGCAGATGCGCCTCGACGCCGTCCTTGACCAGCCCCGGGTCGACCCCGAGATCGTGCGCGGAGTCGTGCTCGACGGACTCGATGGTGATGACGAGCTGCTCGCCGGCCTTGTTCGTGACCGTCCACAGGCCCCCCGCCTCGACGAGCGTGCACGGCGGGCTCATCCAGTTGAGCGGCTTGTACGAGCCACCGTCCGAGTGCACGAGCACCGAGCCGTCCGACTTCACCACGAGCAGGCGCGTGGCGAGCGGCAGGTGTGCAGTGAGCCGGCCGACGTAGTCGACGCTGCACCGCGCGATCACCAGACGCACGAATCGGAGGCTATCGGGCGGCTGCCACCGGGTAGGTACCCGCTGGACGTCCGAGAGAGGATCGAGGTATGTCGCAGCAACTCAGTGTGTCCCTCAATACCGGCGCGTCGATGCCGCAGCTCGGCTTCGGCGTGTTCAAGGTGCCGAATCACGAAACCGCCAAGGCGGTCGCCACCGCGCTGCACGCCGGCTATCGGCTCATCGACACGGCCGCGATGTACGGGAACGAGGAGGGCGTCGGGCAAGCGATCGCCGACTCGGGCATCCCGCGCCGTGACCTGTTCATCACGACCAAGCTGAACAACGACGCGCACGGCAGGGCCACCGCGTTACGCGCGTTCGAGGACAGCCGGCGGCGGCTCGGGCTCGACTACGTCGACTTGTACCTGATCCACTGGCCGCTGCCCAAGCAGGACAAGTATGTCGAGACGTGGCAGGCCCTCGAGACGCTGTACCGCGACGGCGCGACGCGCGCGATCGGTGTGTCGAACTTCCAGGTCGCCCACCTCCAGCGGCTGTTGGACGAGACCGACACGGTGCCCGCGGTCAATCAGATCGAACTGCACCCGTATCTCGTGCAGGACGAGCTGCGCCGCTTCCACGCCGAGCACGGAATCGTCACCGAAGCGTGGTCACCGATCGCGCGCGGCGGCACGTTGCTCGCGGACCCGATCGTGGTCGCCCTGGCTGCGAAGTACGCGCGCACGCCCGCGCAGATAGTGATCCGGTGGCATCTGCAGCTCGGCAACGTCACGATCCCGAAGTCGGTGACCCCGGCGCGGATCCAGGAGAACCTCGACGTCTTCGACTTCGAGTTGGCCGACGACGACGTCGCGTCGATCACGGGTCTCGACCGCAACCACCGCACCGGCCCGAACCCCGACGCATTCGGCTGACCTAACCCGTTGACTGGTCAGTTAGACCCTCGACTGGTCACTTATAACTGACCAGTCGAGCTACAAGTGACCAGTCAACGGAGGGGGCGGCGATCAGGCGCGGGCTTGCTCGATCGCGTCCACGATCTGGCCGAGGACGTCGGTGATCTCGAAGTCCTTCGGCGTGAAGACGCGCGCCACACCTTGCGAGCGCAGGATTGCCGCGTCGCGCTCGGGGATGATGCCGCCGACCACGACCGGCACGTCCTCCAGCCCCGCCTCGCGCAGCCCGTCCACCACGTCGGGGACGACGGACAGATGCGATCCGGAGAGCACCGACAGCCCGACGACGTCGACGTCCTCCTCGACCGCCGCATTGACGATCTGCGCCGGCGTGAGCCGGATGCCGGAGTAGACGACTTCGAAGCCGGCGTCGCGCGCACGCACCGCGATCTGCTCCGCGCCGTTGGAGTGCCCGTCCAGGCCGGGCTTGCCGACCAGGAACTTCAGCGGGCGGCCCAGCTGCTCGCCGAGCGCGCGCACGCGCTGCTGCACTGCCGACAGCTCGCCCTCGTGCCCGCCGCCGCTAGCCGCCGCGACCCCGGTCGGCGGGCGGTACTCGCCGAACACCTCGCGCAGCACGCCGGCCCACTCGCCGACCGTCACACCTACGCGCGCACACGCGAGCGAGGCCTCCATCAGGTTCTCGTCGGTCTTCGCCGCGTCCCGCAACCGGGTCAGGGCCTCGTCGACGGCGGACGCGTCACGCCCGGCCCGCCACGCGCGGATCGCGTCCTTCGCCGCCTCCTCGACGGCCGGGTCGACGGTGAGGATGCCGCCGTCGTCGCCGCTGAGCAGGGGATTCGGCTCGGACTCGGTGAAGCGGTTCACGCCGACGACGATGTCCTCGCCGGACTCGATGCGCCGCCGACGCAGCGCGAGTGACGACACGAGCGCCGACTTCAAGTAGCCGGACTCGACCGCGGCGA
>DATGFB010000185.1:0-3953 GCA_035309605.1 Jatrophihabitantaceae bacterium | reverse complement strand
GTGCAACGACCGTGACCGGCGCGAACGGGTTCTCCTCGAGCGATTGGAACCGCTCGATGTGGATACGCGACGGAGGGACGTGCAGCTCGCGCAGCACGTGCGTCACGGACTCCATGAACGGGCTCGGTCCGCACACGAACGCGGTGTAGGACGTGTACGGCGCGGCAAGCGCGGTCAGCTGCGCATGTGTGGGCAGGCCCTGCACCGACTCCAGCCAATGGATGACGTGCAGCCGGTCGGGATGCTCCGCCGCCAGCGCGCGCAGTTGTGCAGCGAAGATGACCGCGCGTTCGTGCTGATTCGCGTAGACGAGCACGACGCGTCCGCTGCCGGTTGCGAGTACGGACTTGAGGATGGAGAGCACCGGCGTGATGCCGCTGCCGCCGGCGAACAGCAGCAGGTCCTCGTCCATGGTCTTCGGCGTGAACGTGCCGCCCGGCGGCAGGCACACCAACGTCTCGCCGACCTGCAGCACGTCGTTGATCCAGTTCGAGCCGATGCCGTCCTTGACCCGCTTGACCGCGATGCGCGGACGTTCGTCGGTGTGCGGCGAGCTGCACAGCGAGTAGCAGCGGCCGACCGGCCCGTCCGGTCCGGGCAGCTGCAAGGTCAGGAACTGTCCCGGCTTGTACCCGAAGCGCTCGCGGGCATCGTCGGGTACGTCGAACTCGACCGAACACGCGTCGTCGGTCTCGCGCGTGATCTCGCGGACGGTGAGCTTGCACTCGGGCACCTCAGTCATGCGGCACCGTCAGCTCGCCGCGGCGTACGGCGTCGTCGATGCTCTGCTTCAACCGAGCGCAGCCGAGCACCTGCCCGCCGGACACGCCTGCCTCGATCTGCGCGCGGATCTCGGGGCAGCTCGCCGCCGCGTCCGAGGTCCATTGCACGCTGGTGTGCTTCGGGCTGTTCTTCTTGACCAGCACCTCGGTGCCACACGCGGTGCACTGCACCGGCGCGAGGCCGATCTCGACGTACAGCTGCATATCGGCGGCCGTGTCGGCCGTCCTCGATGACGCCGAGGTGCCGGCCCACCACCGCGCCGGCACGTCCGTCGCGGACATGGTTACGTCGCGGCCTGGGCGGCGTGGTCGGCATGGACGGCACGGTCGGCATCGCGCTGAGCCATGTTCTCGGCGACCTCCGCCTCCCATGCTTCGACGGCGTGCGTGGTGTCGACCTCGAACTCGAAGCGCTGCACCATGTCGTCGCTGACGTCGGCGACGTCGACGTTGAACTGCTCGTACCAGCGGCGCAGCTGGTAGAGCGGCCCGTCCTCCTCCGACAGCAGCGGGTTCTCGATGCGCGTCTTGTTCTTCCAGATCTCGACGTCCTGCAGGAAGCCGACGCTGAACGACTTCGAGAACTTGCCGGCGATCACGTTCGCCATCTCGTCGTCGACGCCCGGCAGCTTCTTGACCATGACGGCGTACTGCAGCACGAACGACGTCTTGTCGATGGGGTAGTGGCAGTTGATCAGGACGGACTCGATCTCGGTGCCCTTGAAGTCGTTCTTCAGCCAGTTGATCATGTAGGACGGCCCGAAGTACGACGCCTCGGACTCGAGCGTGTTGTCCTCGCCCGAGTAGTTCGAGCTCTTGCCCGAACCGACGTCCGGACGCCCGCGCGAGTTCATGTACTGCGTCGCGACGTGCCCGTCGAAGATGTTCTTGAAGTACGTCGGGAACGCGAAGTGGATGTAATAGAAGTGGGCCATGTCGGCCATGTTGTCGATGATCTCGCGGCAGTTGCTGCCCTCGATGACGAGCGTGTTCCACGACCAGTCACTCCACTGGTCACTGCCATAGCCCTCGACCTCGGGAATGTCCTGCTCGGGAATCGGCGGGTTGCCCTCATGGTCGTGCCACACGAACAGCTGCCCGTTGCGTTCCAGCGTCGTCCACGCTCGCGTGCGCGCACGCAGCGGAACGCGCTTGGCGTAGGGAATCCGCACGCACTTGCCCTCGCCCGACCACCGCCAGTCGTGGAACGGGCACGCGATGTTGCCGTCCTTGACCTCGCCCTGGGTGAGATCGCCGCCCATGTGCCGGCAGTACCCGTCGAGCACCTGCAACGCACCGTCCGCGCCGGCCCACACCACGAGCTTGGTGCCGAACGCGTGGATGGCGTGCGGCTTCCCGTCGCGGAAACTGTCGGCCAGGCCGAGGCAGTGCCAGCCGCGCGCGAACCGGTCGGGAATCGTCCCGACGTCGATCAAGCGGAAGCCGCTGTCACCCGTGCCGGCCTCGGTAGCCTGCGTCATGTCGGAGCCCTCACTGACGATTGAACGCGATCGCACTACGAGAACACGTTACAGAAATGCTGCCTCACCCGCGAGCCCCGCGCAAGGGTTCATTCCCGGTTGACGGCTGTTACCGGCGCGTTTCCGAGCCTCGACATGAATAAGAACTTGTTCTAGTCTGGCAGCGATCAACCCTGTCGAAGCCGACGAACCGGGAGGACGGCGATGGCCGAGGTCACTTCGGGCGCGGTGCTGGCGGCCGTCGCCGAGCTGCAGCCGCTGCTGCGCGACCGGGCTCAGGACACCGAGGACGCGCGCCGCATCTCGGACGAGTCGATCAAGTCACTGCAGGAGACCGGGTTCTTCAAGCTGCTGCAGCCCGCCCGTTACGGCGGCATCGAGGCCTCGCCGGTCGACTTCTACCGGGGTGTGCGGCTGATTTCGAGCGCGTGCGGATCGACCGGCTGGGTCTCGTCCGTGCTCGGTGTGCACCCATGGCAGCTCGCACTGTTCGACGAGCGCGCGCAGGACGACGTGTGGGGCGAGGACGCGACGACGCTCGTGTCGTCGTCGTACGCCCCGATGGGCCGCGCGACCCCGGTCGAGGGCGGATTCCGGTTCACCGGGCGGTGGAGCTTCTCGTCCGGCTGCGACCACGCGCAGTGGGTGTTCCTCGGCGGCCTGGTGATGGGCGAGGACGGGCCGACCGACTTCCGCACGTTCCTGCTGCCGCGCGCGGACTACGAGATCGACGACGTCTGGGACACGATCGGGCTGCGCGGCACCGGGAGCAACGACATCATCGTCGACGACGTGTTCGTGCCCGAGTACCGCACGCTCAGCTTCATCGACACCGGCCGCTGCGTCTGCCCCGGGCAGGACGTCAACTCCGGCGCGATCTACAAGCTGCCCTTCGCCATGGTGTTCTCCAACTCCATCTCCGTGCCCGTCATCGGGATGGCGCAGGGCGCGTACGAGGCGTACGTGAGCTGGACGAAGGACCGGGTGCGCGCGTCGACCGGCACCCAGGCGAGTGCGGACTCGTTCAACCAGCTGCGCATCGCCGAGGCGGCCGCGAAGATCGACAACGCGATCGGCTCGATCGAGCGCAACATCGGCGAGGCACTCGCGCTCGCCACCGCGGGGGAGAAGATCCCGATGCCGCTGCGCGTGCGCTGCCGGCGCGACCAGGTCAATGCCACCGGTTCCGCGATCGTCGCCGTCGACCGGCTCTTCGAGAGCGCCGGCGGCCGCGCGCTCAAGGCCGGCACGCCGATCCAGCGCTTCTGGCGCGACGCACACGCCGGACGCGTGCACGCGATCAACGACCCCGAGAAGGCGCAGGTCATGTTCGGCCAGTTCGAACTCGGCCTCAAGGTCCAAGACGCATGGCTGTAGCACAAGTAACTGCCGAGGCGACGAGCTCGTTCGCCGAGTTGCCGTCGGGCCTGACGCTGCACTATCACCGCGCGGGTGACCCGGCGAACCCGACGGTCGTGATGCTGCACGGCGGCGGCCCGGGAGCGTCCGCGTGGTCGAACTTCGGCCGCAACCTGGCGGTGCTGTCCGAGCGGTTCCATGTGCTCGCCGTCGACCAGCCCGGCTTCGGGCAGTCGGGCAAACCGGCGCAGCTGCCGAAGCAGTTCTTCACGTTCAGCGCGGATACCGTCGCCGAGCTGCTCGACCAGCTCGGCGTCGAGACCGCGCACTT
>DATGFB010000184.1:0-7183 GCA_035309605.1 Jatrophihabitantaceae bacterium | reverse complement strand
GAGAGCACGACCGTGGTGCGGGTGCGGGCGATCCCCCTGATCGCGTTCAGCGACCGGATCGTCGCCTCCAGGCCGGCGACGTCGGGCACGCGCACCTTGATGACGAACGTCTCCTCACCGGCGACGAACCAGCAGTGCTCGACGACCGGCAGCCCGGCGAGCTGCCCGGCGACCACGTCGGTGTCGGCGTCGTCGGTCAAGAAGATGCCGACGAGCGCGTTCATCGCATAGCCGAGCGACTCGGGCGAGACCGAGGCGTGATAGCCCGTGATCACGCCAGCGGATTCGAGCTTCGCCACCCGCTCATGCACCGCGGGCGCGCTGAGGTTCACGATGCGTGCGAGCTCGGCGTACGTGGCGCGCGCGTTCGCGCGTAGGGCATCGAGCAGCTGACGATCGACCGCGTCCACGCCCTGAGTCGACCGGAGCCGGGCATCACTCGTCAAGCCGACGCGCGCCGCCGAGCTCGCCGGTCCACCGCGTTATCAAGTCGTGCGGTACCGCCAGAGCATCGAGCACCTTGGCCGCGACGAAGTCGACGAGCTGTTGCACCGACGCCGGCGCGCTGTAGAAACCGGGACTCGCGGGAAGCACGACGGCGCCGGCATCGTGCAGCGCAAGCAGATGAGCGAGCGTCGCCCGCGTGTACGGCGTCTCGCGCGGGACGACGACAAGCGGGCGGCCTTCCTTGAGCGTCACGTCAGCGGCGCGCTGCAAGAGATCCTTGGACAGGCCGATCGCGATGCCCGCCACCGCCGCGGTCGAGGCCGGCACGACGACCATCCCGCGCGCCGGATACGAGCCGCTCGCCGGACCTGCAGCCAGATCACCGGGCGGCCAATACGACACGTCACCGAGCTCGTCTCGTCCGAGCCACGCCGCCAGATCGTCCTTCCAGTGCGCATCCCGGAATGACAAGCCCGTCTCGTCGAGCAGCGTGAGGCGCGCTGCACGTGACACGATCACGTCGACCGGCTCGGCCGCATCGAGCAGTGCGTTGAGCATGGCCTTCGCGTACGGCGTTCCGGATGCGCCCGAGACGCCGACGATCCACGGCGTACGCGTGCTCATCCGCCGAGTCCGTGCGTGACGAGGTCCGCGAGGGCGAACGCGAACAGGCCGATGCCGATGACACCGTTGGCGGTGAAGAACGCACGGTTGACGCGCGACAGGTCACCGGGCCGCACGATGGTGTGCTCGTAGCCGAGCACCGCGGCGGTCAGTGCGACACCGGTCCACCACAGCCAGCCGAGCCCGGCCGCCGCACCGAACCAGACGAACGCGGCGAGCGTCACGACGTGCACGAGCGTGGACGCGCGCAACGCGGCCGCGACGCCGAATCGCGCAGGGAACGAACGCGAGCCGATTCGCCGGTCGACCTCCGCGTCCTGACAGGAGTAGATGAGGTCGAAGCCGCCGATCCAGGTACCGACCGCAATGCCGAGCGCGAGCGCGGCGCCGTGCGGGCCGGCCGCGCTGTTCGTCACAGCGATCCACGCTCCGACCGGCGCAACGAACTGCGCGATGGCCAGCAGCACCTGCGGGAAGTCGGTGAACCGCTTGCCGTACGAGTACAGGACGAGCAGGAACACGGCGATCGGCGCGAGTGCGAGACACAGCCACGACAATGCGGCCGCACTTGCGAGGAAGACGGCCAGCGCGACCGACATGCCTGCCCACGCAGAACGCACGGACATCGCGCCGGTGACGAGCTCGCGCTGCGCAGTGCGCGGGTTGAGCGCGTCGAAGTTGCGGTCGAGGATGCGGTTCGCGCTCATCGCGACGGTGCGCGCGGACACCATCGCGATCGTGATGAGCGCGAGTTGGGCCCAGTGCACCGACCGCGTCTGCAGCCACATCGCAGTCAACGCGCTGATGTAGGCGAACGGCAGCGCGAACACCGAGTGCTCGATCATGACGAGGCGTAGGAACGCCTTGACCCTGTTCGGCTCGGGCGTCGTGATCGCGGCGGCCGTCATGCGCGACGTCCGTCTCGTCCGTGGCCGATGCCGTACTCGGCCCAACGGCGTTCGACGAGCGCGGCCGTCGTCCCGTCGAGGACGCACTCCGCGGGCCAGCCGCCGTCGCGCCGGTACCCCTCGGTCGGCAGCTTGCGCGTCGCGTCGATGCCGAGCTTGCCGCCGAAGAACTGCTCGTACGACGCGTGATCGAGATGGTCGACCGGGCCGACTGTCTGCAGTGCGTCGTGCGCGTAGTCGACGTTGCCGAACGCCCGCCACGCGACCTCGGCGTAGTCGTGCACGTCGCAGTCGGCGTCGACGACGACGATCAACTTCGACAAGCTGAGCAGGCCGGCGCCCCAGATCGCGTTCATGACCTTCTGCGCGTGCTTCGGGAACCGCTTGTCGATCGAGACGATGCAGCAGTTGTGGAAGACGCCGGCCTCGGGCAGGTCGTAGTCGACGATCTCGGGGATCGTCATCTGGATCAGCGGCAGGAAGATGCGCTCGGTGGCCTTGCCGATCGGCCCGTCCTCCTGAGGCGGCCGGCCGACGACGATCGTCTGGTAGATCGGGTCGCTGCGCATCGTCAGTGCTTCGACGCGTAGGAACGGGAACGGCTCGACCGGTGTGTAGAAGCCGGTGTGGTCGCCGAATGGCCCCTCGGGCAGCCGCTCACCGGGCTCGACCCAGCCCTCGAGCACGACCTGCGCCGCGGCCGGCACTTGCAGGGGGACGGTCAGGCAGTCGACGAGATCGACGCGTTCGCGCTGCAGGAATCCGGCGAAGAGGTACTCGTCGATGTCGGCGGGCAACGGCGCGGACGCCGCGTACGTCACGGCGGGCGGGCAGCCGAACGCGATCGCGACCGGCAGTCGCTCACCGCGTCGTTCGGCGATCGCGGCGTGCGACGTGGAGTCCTTGTGGATCTGCCAGTGCAGGCTGACCGTGCGCTCGTCCTGCAGTTGCAGGCGGTACAGGCCGAGGTTGCGCGCGCCGGTCTCGGGGTGCTTGGTGTGGGTGAGGCCGAGATTGAGGAACACCCCGCCGTCGTCGGGCCACGACTTGATCGCGGGCAGGATCGACAGGTCGACGTCGTCGCCCTTGATCACGACCTCCTGGCAGGGCGCGGCCTTGACGTGCCGCGGTGGCACGGCGCGCAGCTGCGCGACCTTGCCGAGCGCGTCCTTCAGGCCGCCGACGCCGTGCGGAAGTTCGGGCTTGAGCAGCTCGCCGATGCGGCGGCCGATCTCGTCCAGGTCGGAGACGCCGAGCGCCTTGGCCATGCGCCGCTTCGTGCCGAAGACGTTGATGGCGAGCGGCATGCGTCCGCGCGAGGGGTTCTCGAACAGCAGTGCCGGGCCGTGGTCGCGCAGCACGCGCTGCACGATGCCGGTGACTTCGAGATGCGGATCGACCCGGGCGCTGACTCGGGCCAGGTCGCCGTCGCGCTCGAGCGCCTCGAGCAACCCCTGCAAGTCCGAGAAGGCCACGAAACCAGTATCCCCGAGCCCGATCGTGAAGGATTTCGGACGCCCTGACGCCGAAATCCTTCACGATCGCGGGAGGTGGGCACGGATCGTGGCGATCACGTAGTCGGGACGGTCCACCAAGTCATGCCAGGTGAACCGCAGGACCGTCCAGCCCAGATTCACTAGCGCGTTCTGCCTGGTGCGGTCGCGCTGAAAACGATCGACGTCAGAGTGGTAGGCGAAACCGTCGATCTCGATCGCGAGGCGCAGCGCCGGGAAAGCCACGTCGGCGCGCGCAATGACGACATCGCCTCGTCGGATGAGGTAGTTGGCGCGCCAGCCACGGATCTGAGACCTACGCAGCAGCGCATGCAGCAGTCGCTCGGACTTCGCCTCGGCTTGGTCGTCGACGAGATCGAGGATCGACCTCAGTCGGACATTGCCCTGCCTGCCCGGATACGCGCTCACCCGGCGCGCGATGTCATGATGCGTGATCCAACCCTGCTGGAGGGCACGATCCGCCAGACGAAACGCCGCCGCCTTGGGCTGGCGCCCGAGATGGTCCAGCAGCGTCCAGCACCGCGTCGTGATGGGCAGGCCGTGCAGCCGCGTGCGCTCGGCCACGGGCACCTCGACGTGATGGCGTCTGACCGCTGCGGTGGATTTCACACGCCGATCGAAGCCGACGATGACGTGTACTCGCGGTGGCTGTTCGTCCATTTCCCATAGATGCGCCGCGGAGGCGAATCCGAGCATGCCGCCGGTCGACAGCACCGCGATCCACAGTTGCGCCGTGTAGGTGGCGGGAGCTCCTCGCACGGTGAACACTCCTGACGCACGCCGTCGTAGCGCGCCGAGCTCGACCATTCGAGTCACGGCGCGCTCGCTGAGCCCGTCAGCGCAGAGCTGCTCGAGCGAGACGACTCCACCCTGTCGCTCGGCGGCTCCTGCCCAGTCCACGCCGCGATCGTGAAGGATTTCGGACGCCTGACGCCGAAATCCTTCAGGATGTGGACTGGGGTGGGGCTTGTGGACGACGGGTACCGTGCGCTCCCATGGCGCAGGTGTTGCTCGTCGAGGACGATGCCGCGATCCGTACCGCCCTCACGCGGTCGCTACGCGACCAAGGGCACGGGGTCGCCGCGGTGTCCTCCGGGATGCCCGCGCTGACTGCTGCGGTCGAGCAGAAACCCGACGTCGTGCTGCTCGACCTCGGTCTGCCGGACGTGGACGGTGCCGACGTGCTGTCGATGCTGCGCGCAGTGAGCGACGTGCCGGTCATCGTCGCCACGGCCCGCGACGACGAGAGCGAGATGGTGCGGCTGCTCGACCTCGGCGCCGACGACTACATCATCAAGCCGTTCACCGCGGCGCAGGTCACCGCGCGCATCCGGGCCGTGCTGCGCCGCATGGGACGCACCGACGAGGATCCGGTGATCACGGTCGGCGGACTCGTCATCGACACCCGCAGCTACGAGGTCACCGTGGACGGACGGCCGGTCGAGCTCGCGCGCAAGGAGTTCGAGCTGCTGCTCGCGCTCGCTCGCCGGGCGGGCGAGGTCGTGACCAAGCGCGATCTGCTCAGCGAAGTGTGGCAGCTCGCGTGGGGCGGATCGGATCGCACCGTCGACGTGCACCTGTCGTGGCTGCGTCGCAAGCTCGGGGAGACGGCGCGCGAACCGCGCTATCTGCACAGCGTGCGCGGCGTCGGCGTGCGCCTTGCGGCCCCTGAAGGGACGGGCACGCGATGAGGCGCCGCATCCTGCTGCTGGTCGTCGGCATGACGGCGCTCGTGGTGCTCGCATTCGCGGTACCACTCGCGCTGCTGATCCGGCACGTCGTGTTTCAAGACGCCACGAACGAAGTGCAGGACAAGGCGAACCAGGTCGCGAACTTCCTGCACTTCTACGCGACGCCGACGCAAGCGCAGATCGTCGCCCAGCTCGACAACGTCACGGGCGACCGGGTAGCGAGCGTGCAACTGCCGAACGGCACGGTCATCGGTCAGCTACCTCCCGGCTCGGCTGCGCTGCCATCCGTCGGCCGTGCCGCAGGCCCCGGCGACGGCGATCACGGCGGGCCTCCGCAAACGGCCCCCGTCTCCTGGCACGGCGGCAAGCTGACCCAACTCGGCGTCGGCCAGGCACCCGGCCAAGCGCCTGACAACGCCGAAGGCGGCCAGTACGTCGTCCGCGTGTACGCGTCGAACGCACAGCTGCACTCCGGCGAAACGGGCTGGTGGTGGTTGCTCGCCGGCTCGAGCCTCGGGCTGCTGCTCGTCGGCGTGGCCGGCGGCGAGCTGGTCACGCGCCGCATCGTGCGGCCGCTCACGCACACTGCCCAGACCGCGCACCGCATCAGCAGCGGCGACACGTCTGCGCGCGCTCAGGCGGACGGTCCGCGCGAGATCGCCGAGGTCGGCTCCGCGCTGAACCGGCTGGCCGATCGCATCGACGAGCTGATGGCCGAAGAACGTGAGACCGTCGCCGATCTGTCGCACCGGCTGCGTACACCGCTGACCGCACTGCGTCTCGACGCCGAGGCACTGCGCGATCCTGCTGAAGCCGAGCGCGTCGGTGCACACGTCAGCACCGTCGAGCGCACGCTCACCGCGGTCATTCACGCGGCGCGCCGCCCGCAGCGCGAGGGCCGCCTGCCGTCGTCGGATGCAGCGGCCGTCGTCGCGCAGCGCATCGACTTCTGGTCCGCACTCGCCGACGACCAGGGACGCGCGAGCAACGTCGAGCTGCCGGACCAGCCGCTGTTCATTCGCGCGTCCGCGGACGACCTGGCCGCGGCGGTCGATGCGTTACTGGAGAACGTCTTCGCGCACACGCCGGAGGGCACGGCGTTCGGCGTGACCCTCGAAGCGACCGGCTCGGGCGCGCGGCTGGTCGTCCGGGACGACGGCACCGGCCTGCCCGCCGACGCGATGATCCGCGGACGCAGCGACCGCGGCTCGTCCGGACTCGGCCTCGACATCGCACGACGCTGCGCAGCGGCGGCCGGAGGGTCCATGACACTCGGCCTGTCGTCGTCCGGCGGAACGGTCGTGACGCTCGAGTTCGGGGCGCCGTAACCAGCTCCCAGCACACCTTGAGGTTTCCTTGACGCTGCTGTGAGGCAGCGCTGATGCGCCGGGCCCGATCGTGTTCCACATGGACACGCACAATGCAGACCGGCTGTTCCGGCGCGCGACCGTGGCGGGTGGCACAGCTGCCGTTGCCGGCGTCGCCGTCACCGCGGCGCTGATCGCCGGCGTCGCGCACGCAGCAATACACACGGCACAGTCTTCGACGACGTCCGGGTCGTCCTCGACGACATCGTCGAGCGATGACAGCTCGACGTCGTCATCGAGCGATGGGTCCTCGACGACGAGCTCCTCGAACTCGTCGAGCACCGGCACGAGCTCGACGTCGGGATCCGGCACGAGCTCGTCCGGCACCGGCATCAGCTCGTCGCAGCAAGGCACGTCGAGCGGCGGGAGCCACGGGTCATGAGCGCCGCGCACACCGTTCGCGCCTGGAGCAGCGTCATGCGCCTCGTCGTCGACGACGACCGGCATCTCGACGCCGCCGCGGCGGATCTCACCGCGTTGCTCACGCGCGTCGAGGCGGCGGCGAGCCGATTCCGCTCGGACTCCGCGCTGTCGATCGCGAACGCACGTGCCGGACGGCCCACGCCGATCCCGCGGATCCTCGTGCAACTCGTCACCGCGGCGATGGACGCCGCGCGCGACACCGACGGCCT
>DATGFB010000183.1:0-2273 GCA_035309605.1 Jatrophihabitantaceae bacterium | reverse complement strand
CGTGGCGGGATGGGGCAATCTCGTCAACCGCACGATCTCGATGTCGGCGAAGAACGTCGGCTCCATCCCGGCAGCCGGCGCGCTGAGCGACGCCGATCAGAAGCTGCTCGAGACCTCGCGGGGCGCGTTCGCGACGGTAGGCGACCTGCTGGCCCGCTCGCGCCAGAAGGCGGCGATCACCGAGGCCATGAACGTGGTGTCCGCCGCGAACAAGTACCTGTCCGACATGGAGCCGTGGAAGCTCGCCAAGAGCGACACGGATCGCATGGCGAGCGTGTTGCACGTCGCGCTGCAGGTCGTCGACGACGTCAAGACGCTGATGACACCGTTCCTTCCGTCGTCGTCGGCGCGGGTTCACGCGGCGCTCGGCGGCGACGGCCCGTGGGCCGCGATGCCCGACCTCGTCGAGATCGACGAAGAGACGGCGCCGGGCTCGCCGTCCTATTCGGTGCTGATGGGCGACTACGACACCGGCGCGCGGTGGGAGTCGACGCCGATCGAGGTCGGCCGTCCGCTGCAGCCGCCGACGCCGATCTTCACCAAGCTGGACCCGTCGATCGTGGACGAGGAGCTCGCCCGCCTCGAGGCCGATGCCTGACCCGACGTGGGGAGTATTCCTTCACGCAGGTTGAAGAAATACTCCCCACGTGGAGCTTTTCGACGCGCACGCCCACCTCGACGCTATGGCGACGCGCGTCGGCGGTCGACCCGACGCCGCCTTCGTGGCGGCGACGATGGCGGACGCGCGCGCTGCGGGCGTGACGAAGGTGATCACCGTGGGCGACACCGTCGCGTCGTCGCGATGGTGCGTGGCGGCGGCGCACGAGCACCCTGACGTTTATGCGGCGGTCGCGGTCCACCCGACCGAGATCGCCGGCCTGGACGACGACGGCTACGCCGAGCTCGAGCGGCTCGCGCGCGACCCGCGCGTGGTCGCCGTCGGCGAAACCGGTCTCGACTACTACTGGCAGCGCACCGAGCCCGCCGACCAGCAGGAGCACTTCCGCCGGCACATCGACTTGGCCAAGCGGCTCGGCAAACCGCTGATGATCCACGACCGCGATGCGCACGCCGACGTGCTGCGCGTGCTGCGCGAGGAGGGCGCGCCCGATCAGGTCGTCTTCCACGCGTTCTCGGGCGACGCGGCGATGGCCCGCGACTGCGCGGACGCGGGCTGGGTGCTCTCGTTCTCCGGCGTCGTGACGTTCCGCAATGCGCCGCAGCTGCGTGCCGCCGCGGCAGCCGTCCCGTCCGGACAGGTACTGATCGAGACGGACGCGCCCTTCTTGACGCCCCATCCGCACCGCGGCACACCGAACGCGCCGCGGCTGCTGCCGTTGACCCTCGCGGCGCTGGCCGAGGCGCAGGCCGCCGACCCGGCCGACTTGGCGGCGACCATCGCCGGTACCGGACGGCAATTGTTCGGCTGGTAGCCCTGCCCAGAGGCCGAATCGTCGAGACTCGGCAGCCGTCCAGAATCGCCCGATTTGGGGCTTCGTCCCGAAAATGTGGGCCGCTTCACAAATTCTTCATGTACCGCCCCGCACCCAGCGAACGCTCAGCCGCGGGCATCCAGAAGTCGATCTCGGGACGACCCCGACGAGCACCCCGGATCGCCGGGGACGCAGCTCGCTGCCCACTGCGACCCGCTAACGCATTCTGCGCAGGCGCCCACATGTAAGCGCTGTCACTCTCCACCGGACATCCCGGGCGTGTCGCCCGGAGGCTGCGTGTCGCCGGTTTGGAGCCTTTCTGAACGCGTCGTTACGGTGCCGTGACCAATGAAGTACGCGAAGCGTGCGACAGAACGAGGGGAGTTTCCAAGTGCGTCGCAGCCTCAAGTACGGCATCTACGGTGCTGTGCTTGCGGGTGTCGTGGGCGGTACCGCCGCCTTCGCGACAGCCGCATCAGGGACGCCCGTCACCTTGGTGGTGGACGGCCAGAGCAAGACCATCCATACGACGGCTCACGACGTGAAGGACGTCTTGAGCGGCGCGGGCTACACCGTCGCCGCCCACGACATCGTCGCGCCGAGCCTGGACTCGACGATCTCGAGCGGCGGCAAGATCGTGCTGAACCACGGTCACCTGCTGCACCTGATCGTCGACGGCAAGGCCAAGGACGTCTGGACGACGGCTCCGACCGTCGCCGAGGCGCTCGCCGAGCTCGGTTACCCCAGCTCGGACTTCGTGTCGGTGTCACGGTCGATGCGGCTTCCGCTCGACGCGACGTCGATCGTCCTGCGTTCGCCCAAGCGCGTGAGTGTCACGCA
>DATGFB010000182.1:0-2156 GCA_035309605.1 Jatrophihabitantaceae bacterium | reverse complement strand
GAGGACGTCTTCACGATCACCGGTCGTGGCACCGTCGTCACCGGTCGTATCGAGCGCGGCGTGGTCAAGGTCAACGAGACCGTCGACATCGTCGGCATCCGTCCGACCAAGCAGACGACCACCGTCACCGGCGTCGAGATGTTCCGCAAGCTGCTCGACGAGGGCCAGGCCGGTGAGAACGTCGGCCTGCTGCTCCGCGGCACCAAGCGCGACGACGTCGAGCGCGGCCAGGTCGTCGTGAAGCCGGGTTCGATCACCCCGCACACCGAGTTCGAGGGCCAGGTCTACATCCTGTCCAAGGACGAGGGCGGCCGGCACACGCCGTTCTTCAACAACTACCGTCCGCAGTTCTACTTCCGGACGACGGACGTGACCGGCGTGGTGACCCTCCCCGAGGGCACCGAGATGGTCATGCCGGGCGACAACACCGAGATGTCGGTCGAGCTGATCCAGCCGATCGCCATGGAGGAGGGCCTGCGCTTCGCCATTCGCGAGGGTGGCCGCACCGTCGGCGCCGGCCGCGTCACCAAGATCGCCAAATAGCACGACCGTCCCGGGTGGGTCGTCCGATCCACCCGGGACTGCATCGCCTCCCGCCGTACGGCGGGCGGGCTCGTTCCTCGAGCAAGTGAAGGTGAGTCAGCCAGCATGGCCGGACAGAAGATCCGCATCAGGCTCAAGGCCTACGACCACGAGGCCATCGACGCGAGTGCGCGCAAGATCGTCGAGACCGTGACGCGTACCGGTGCCCGGGTCGTCGGCCCCGTGCCGCTGCCGACGGAGAAGAACATCTACTGCGTCATCCGCTCGCCGCACAAGTACAAGGACAGCCGCGAGCACTTCGAGATGCGCACCCACAAGCGGCTCATCGACATCCTCGACCCGACGCCCAAGACGGTCGACGCGCTCATGCGCATCGACCTGCCGGCATCGGTCGACGTGAACATTCAGTAGCGGAGATCTGACACCAAATGGCTAAGTCACCCAAGGGGATTCTGGGCGAGAAGCTCGGCATGACCCAGGTCTTCGACGAGAACAACCGGATCGTTCCGGTCACCGTCGTCAAGGCCGGGCCGTGCGTCGTCACCCAGATCCGTACACCGGAGAAGGACGGCTACAGCGCCGTCCAGCTCGCCTACGGCCAGATCGACCCGCGCAAGGTCACCAAGCCGGTCGCCGGGCACTTCAAGGCCGCGCAGGTCACGCCGCGCCGCCACCTGGTCGAGCTGCGCACCGAGGCGATCGCCGATTACGCCGTGGGCCAGGAGCTGTCCGCCGACGTGTTCGACGTGGGCGCCAAGGTCGACGTCACGGGCACGAGCAAGGGCAAGGGCACCGCCGGCGTCATGAAGCGGCACGGGTTCCACGGCTTGGGCGCGGGCCACGGCACGCAGCGCAAGCACCGCTCGCCGGGCTCGATCGGTGCGTGCGCGACGCCCGGGCGCGTGTTCAAGGGTGTGCGTATGGCCGGCCGCATGGGCACCGAGACGCAGACGACGCTGAGCCTCACGGTGCACAAGGTCGACGTCGAGAACGGCTTGCTGCTCATCAAGGGCGCGGTTCCCGGCCCGAAGGGCGGGCTGGTGCTCGTCCGCAGTGCCGCGAAGGGCGGTGTGCCGGCATGACGCTCTCGCTCGCGATCCAGAATCCGGTCGACGAGGCCGCGAAGACGAGTGCCACGGTCGAGTTGCCGGCCGAGGTGTTCGACGTGCCGGCGAACGTCGCCCTGATCCACCAGGTGGTCGTGGCGCAGCTCGCTGCGGCCCGGCAGGGCACCCACGCGACGAAGACGCGCGGCGAGGTCCGCGGTGGCGGCAAGAAGCCGTACCGGCAGAAGGGCACCGGCCGCGCCCGGCAGGGTTCGACACGCGCGCCGCAGTTCGCCGGCGGCGGTGTCGTGCACGGCCCGCAGCCGCGCAGCTACGACCAGCGCACGCCGAAGAAGATGAAGGCCGCCGCGTTGCGTGGTGCATTGTCCGACCGCGCGCGCAACGACCGGCTGTTCGTCGTGTCGTCGCTCGTCACCGGTGAGACGCCGTCGACGAAGCAGGCCTCGGCCACGCTCGCGAAGATCAGCACGGCCAAGAACGTGCTCGTCGTCGCGCAGCGCGAGGACGACACGACGTGGCTCAGCCTGCGCAACCTGCCGAACGTGC
>DATGFB010000181.1:0-2050 GCA_035309605.1 Jatrophihabitantaceae bacterium | reverse complement strand
CCGCGGCGCCATGCCCGTGAGCACCACCAGCTGCGGTGTCGGGCCGTCCACCGGGGGCCTGTCGATCGCGTCGTCGACCGGCACCCCGCGGTCCTCCAGCGCCTGCAGCACCAGCTCGCGCGCCTCGTCCGTGTCGGTGATGCGGAGCCTGATGTACCCGGCGACGTCGTACTCCTCGGCGTCGAGGACCAGTGCGTCGCGCGCCGGCGTGGGCTGCGGCTGCGCACCGCGACGGACGACGGCGTTGACGACGTCGGACACGACGGCACTCGCCGTCGACTCACCGCCCGCACCGACTCCGCTCACCGACACCGTCTGCGCCAGGTCGGACGCCAGCAGCACGGCGTTGTTGGCGCCGTCGACACCGAACAGCGGATGCGATTCGGGCACCGCCGTCGGACGCACCCGGAGCTGCACCGCATCGCGGCCGCGCCGTTCTGCATGCGCCACGAGCTTGACGGCGTACCCCAGCTGCCCGGTGTAGCCGAGGTCGATGCGGTCGAGCCCGCCGACGCCGACGACGTCGGCGTCATCGACGGTGAGATTGAGGTTGAACGCCAGCCGGCTCATGATCACGAGCTTCTGCGCGGCGTCCCAGCCGTCGACGTCGGCGCTCGCGTCGGCCTCTGCGAAACCGCGCGCCTGCGCATCGGCAAGAGCTGTGGCGAGCGTCACGCCCTCTTCGCGCATGCGCGTGAGGATCACGTTGGTCGTCCCGTTGATGATCGCGTCGATCGACGAGATGCGATCTCCACGCAGCGAGTCGCGAAGCACGGCGACGATCGGAAGGCCCCCGCCGACCGCCGCCTCGAACCAGAGCCCTGCGCCGTGCGCAGCCGCGGCCTCCCACAGCCGCTGACCGTCCGCCGCGATCACCGCCTTGTTGGCGGTGACCACCGTCTTGCCTGCGGCGAGCGCCCTTTCGATCAGCCCGGTCGCCGGCTCGGTTCCGCCCATCACCTCGACGACGATGGCGACATCCGGGTCGTCGACAACACTTGCCGCGATGTCGCTGACGCGGACGTTCTTCAGGTCGAGGTCGCGTTCCTTGGATGTGTCACGGACGGCGACCGCGCGGAGGATCGGTGTGGCCCCACCGGCGCGCGCGGTGAGGAGGTGCCACTCGGTGATCAGCCGCCGCGCCACCGCGGTGCCCACGGTGCCGAGCCCGAGCATGCCGATGCCAACGCGCTCTGGGGACACCGGCTCGCCTGCCATGGGGCGCAAGGGTACATGTGACCCGAGGGAGCGTCAGAGGAGGTGACGTCTCCAGGCGGTCAGCACCGCCGCGGCGCGGTCGCGGCAGCCGAGCTTGACCAGGATGTTGCTCACGTGGGTCTTGACGGTGTTCTCGCTGACGAACAGCGTCTGCGCGATCTCCGCGTTGTTCCTGCCGTCCGCCATCAGCCGCATCACGTCGCGCTCGCGCGCCGTCAGCGACGGCAGCTCACTCGCCTTGGTGCTCACCCACTCCGGGTCGAGCAGTGACTCCCCCGCCGCGACGGTGCGGATCGCCCCTGCGAGCTCCTCGCGAGTGGTGTCCTTGAGCAGGTATCCGCTGGCACCGGCCTGCAGCGACGGGAACACGTAGTCCTCGTTGCGGTACGTGGTCAGGACGATCACGTGCGCGTCCGGCTCGGTCTGCCGGATCTGCCGCAGCGCCTCGATGCCGTCGAGGTTCGGCATCTGCACGTCCATGAGGATGACGTCGGGATGCTGTTCGTGCGCCTGCGCGACAGCCTCGGCTCCGTCGCCGGCGCGGCCGACGACCTCGATGTCTTCCTCCAGCTCCAGCATCTGGCAGAGCCCGTGCTGGACCACGGGATGGTCGTCGGCAACAAGGACGCGGATCATGCGGTGTGCTCCATTTCGGTGGCTTCGGTGAGCGGCATACGTGCGGTTACCTCAGTTCCCTCACCGGGCACGCTCACGACGATGAGGCTGCCGCCGACGAGACGCACCCGCTCGCGCATGCCCTGCAGGCCGAAGCAGTCGGTGCGTGCCGGGACCATCGCGGCATCGAAGCCGTCGCCATCGTCACGGACGGAGA
>DATGFB010000180.1:0-4464 GCA_035309605.1 Jatrophihabitantaceae bacterium | reverse complement strand
CGTGCTGCACCACTGTCGCGACGACCACGCCGGCGAGGACGAACGACAAGCCGATCGCCGACCGTCGAGTGCCGCAGTACGCGGCGACGGTGTACGTGCCGACCAGCAGCGTGTACGTGCCGACGGCACTCGCGCGCTGGGGGTCCGCGATGCCACCGGACAGGGCGAGCGTGAGCCCGCCGACGATCACGAGGAACGCGAGCGGCAGACGACGGCGGATCAATCCGGCGAGTGCCATGAGTCCCACCGCGACGACGTCGAGCGCGAGCGGGCCGGACCGGTGCGTGCTAGTGACCGCCTGGACCTCGAGCACGACGAGCCACGCGACCGAGAACAACGCGTCCCACTGCAACGGCGTCGGCCGCCGTCGCGAAACCCGTCGATCCGGCGGCGTCGCGGCCGGCGCGACCGCCTCGGGCGCCGGCGTCATGGGCAGGCGCGCATGAACGCGGAAACCGCCGTCCTGCGTAGGTGCCGCAGTGAGCTCCCCGCCGTGCACCGCGACGCGTTCCTGCATCCCGACGAGCCCGTTCCCGGAACCGTCGACGGCGGGCGGGGCTGCCGGCCCGCTGTCGGTGACGACGATGTCGACGGAGTCGGCGCACACCGCGACGCGCACGTCCGCGACGGCCGCCGGCGCGTGCTTGCGCACGTTGGTCAGCGCCTCCTGCACGATCCGGAACGCGGCGAGGTCGACGTCGGCGGGCAGCGACGCAGCTGCGTCGAGGTGCAGCCGCACGACGGTGCCCGCGGCGCGCGTGCGTTCGACGAGTTGCGGCACCTGACCCAGCCCGAGCGGCGACGCCGCGAACGCGTCCTCGCCGCGCCGGCGAACACCGACCACCCGGCGCAGGTCGGTCAGCGCCTCGCGTCCTGATGCCGCAACCACGCGCATCGCGTCGCGGGCCGCGACGACGTCCGAGTCCGTGAGCAACCGAGCCGCGCCGGCCTGGATGACCATCACGCTGACGCAATGCGCCACCACGTCGTGCAGCTCGCGGGCGATGCGGGTGCGTTCCTCGGCGCGTCCGCGTGCACGCGCGATGTCGCGCTCGCCCTGCAGTTGCGATCGCGTGTCGCGCAGTTGGCGCACGATGCCGTCACGTCGCCTCACGAACGCCCCTGCGACGATCGGCAGCACGATCAGCGGCAGCCACGTCAGCATGTCCTTGCCGAGCGAGAATCCGTCGTCCACGACGATCGTGGTGCACGCGGCGAGTCCGTACCCGGCGACGGCGGCGAGCAGCCAGCGCGAAGTGACCGCACGCCCGGCCATGTAGCAGATCATGACGATCGCAAGCGAGATGAACGAGCCCTGCGTGTCCTGCCCGGAGATCTGATACGCGACGATCGCAGTCAACGCGACGAGCGCGGCCGGCACCGCGGCGATGCGCCGCCACGCGACCGTCGTCGTGCAGGCCGCAGCTGCGATCACGGTCAGCGGGACTGTCGCGTCGTGACGCAGCGTCGCGACCGCACCCAGCGCTGCGGCCGTCAGCGCGATCGCGACCAGCACGTCGAGCGCAACTGCGTGCTGCCGGACGGACTGCCGGCCACGCGCGAGAAGCCCGACGCCCGAGCTCATGGCGGGAGCGTAGCCGTGCGGGACGGGCCACCACGTCCTCCTGACGGACGACAGCGGGTCGTACCGCGGTGCCATTGCAGATCATCTTGCAGGCCACGGCGAACCGATCCTCGGGCGGACGCGCGCACCGTGTCGGCGCTGCGAACCTCGTGCCGATCGCTCATCACCCGAGAGGAGTGCGACATGTCGTCGACTCAGAGCGTCGAACATCACGCGGTGTCCACCGCGTCCCGCACGTCGCCGCGCGAAGCCTGGACCGGCATCGCGTTCCCCGTCCTGTTCCTCGCGAGTGTCGCGGTCAGCAATCCGCCCGCGGACAACGCGTCGAATGCGAAGTGGATCGCGAACTACACCGGTTCGTCCGAACAGGCGCGTCATCTCGCGACGGGCGTGCTGCTCGTCCTCGCCGGGTTGTGCCTGGCGTCGTTCCTGACCGCGTTGTGGCGGCGCATTCGCGACATCACGCCCTCGATCAGCCCGCTGCCGTTGGTCGCGTCGGCAGCGTCTGCTTCGTGCATCGCGGCTGGTGGTGTCGTCATGGCGTTCGTGTCCGGCGGAGAGCTGTTCGGCAAGTACCCATTGCCGAGTGCGGACGTGCTGCGCCTGAGCAACGACCTCGGCTTCGCACTCGTCGCAGTCGCCGGCATGCTCGCCGCGGCGCTCGCGGTGGTCTGCCTCAGCGTGCAGGGCAACGCGGCTGGTGTGTTCGGGCGCCGCACGCGCATCTTCGGCATAGTCGTGTCAGTCGTACTGCTCGCCGGAGTCGCATTCGCGCCGGTGTTCGCACTCCTGATCTGGACGACGCTCATGGCAATCCGGCTGCTCCGCCGGCCAAACTGAGCCCAGATTGCGCGACAAAAGCGGCCAGCCCTTGATTATCGGGTCCGTTCGGTCGATTAGAGCCGTAGACAGGCTCGGTCCCGGGTCGTCAGGAGGTCCAGGATGTCGATGACATCAGATGTGCCCGGCCGCACCAACGGCGCGGGCTCTCAGACAATTCTCGTGGTTGAGGACAACGCGGAGCTTCGGCACTTCTTCGGTTGGACGTTGCGCAACGCCGGATACAGGGTGGAGATCGCCGAAGACGCAATCGGCGCCGTGAGCACCGCACGGCAGGTGCGTCCTGATCTCGTTGTCCTGGACCTGGGGCTGCCCGGGGGGAGCGGCGCCGCCGTTCTCGAGCGACTGCGCAATCTGTCGGCGACCGCTCTCGTCGACGTCATCGTGATCACCGGCGCGATCCCCGACTACGACCGGAGCAGGGAGCTCGAGGCGCTCGGTTGCGACACCGTTCTGCTCAAGCCGGTGACGCACGAGCAGTTGCTGTCGGCGATCAGCGAAAAGACCAACTCTGCGCACGGCCAAGGACAGCAATCCGCCTGACCTCGCGGTCCTTCACGCCCGGCCCCTCAGGCAGGCGCGGTCGCTGACGTCTGCTCGGCCAGCTGCTTGAGCGTGAGCAGCTGGCGGCGAGCCATGACGAGGTCGCCGATCGACAGCAGCGGAGCGATCAACCGCCAACCGGGAGTGACGATCTTGAGCAGCAGGCGGGTCGCGGCGCCCTCCGGGACGAGCACGTAGGACGCCAGTACCGGCGACGGGACGACGTCGTCGCACGGGAAGTGACGCTGGGTCTCGGCCTCGGTTACACCCCACCGGTCACCGATCACAGCCCAACTGTTGCACGCCTAGGTCAGGTCGTCGTCAGCACGTGGGACAGGTGGAACCACCGTTTCGACCAGTCCGGTGTGCACGTCGTAGAGCAGGCCGGCGACAGCCAGGTTCGTGGGCAGGAACGGGTTGGCCTGCAGCAACGACAGGTCGGCGATGAGCGTGCGCCTCGGGTCGCGAAGCTCGTCGACATCGAGCTCGTCGGGCCTAACGCCCAATTCGCCGGCCAGCGCGTCGCGTTGGTCGAGGATGCGGGTGATGCCGCAATCGGTGTGGTGGACGACCAGCAACGCCCAGTCGCCTTCGGGCGGCCCGGCCTCCGCGCGGGCGACGGCGCCGAGCATCGCGATCGTCCGCAACGTGGCGGGTGTGACGCGGCCGGCGAGATTGCGGATGACGACGGCCTCACCCAGTTCGAGACCGAGGATGGCGGCTGGGTCGACGCGCGGGTCCGCGCAGGTCAGGACGAGGGTCTGGCTCGCGGGCAGCAATCCCAGCCCCGACACGTCGTGTTCCTCGGCGAACGCCCGGTTGCGGCGCACTGCCTCGTCGACCCGCGGGTGCGTGGTCAGGTCGGTCATGGTGGCTCCCGTTGCTCGGCAGAAAAGTTGACAGCGTCAACACTGCCCTCGCAAGTGGACACCGTCAACATGATTCCGGGAGCGCTAGCCCTCCGTCATGACGAGTGTGAACGTGCTGCCTTCGCCGACCGTGCTGTCGACGGTGATCGTGCTGCCGATCAGTCCGGCGAGCCGACCCGAGACGTGCAGACCGAGACCCGTGCCCTCCACGCCGCGCTTGGTCACCGTTGCGCCGCGTTCGAACGCGCTGAACAGGTTCGCGACCTCGTCGGAGCTGATGCCCGGGCCCGTGTCGGAGATCGCCACCATCGGCACGTCACGACCGTTCACATGCCTGCCGAGTTCGATGTGCACGCCGCCAGCTTCGGTGAACTTGATCGCGTTGCCGGCGAGGTTGATCAGGATCTGCCCGAGCACGCGGCTGTCGGATTTCACGACGACGGGATCGTCCGGAAGGGCCAGCGTCAGCTCCAGCCCCTTCGATTCCGCGAGCGGGCGCAACGACGACGCGACAGATTCGACGACGCCACGGGCGTCCACGCTCTCCAGCGACAGCTGGACGGCACCGGATTCGATCTTCGCGAGGTCGAGGATGTCGTTGATGATGGCGAGCAGATGCTTGCCGCT
>DATGFB010000179.1:0-2076 GCA_035309605.1 Jatrophihabitantaceae bacterium | reverse complement strand
CGGTGAGCGAAACGACCACGCCGCCCGCCGACGGGGCCGAGTCGCCGACGCGACCCGTAGTCCCGCGCACGGTCAACCTGGCCATCGCCGCTGTGTGCATGCAGGTGTTCTTCGTGGTGCTGCGCGCGGGTGCGTTCTTCGGGTTCTCCGACGAACTCAAGCGGCTGCTGGTCAAGGCCAACAACGACCTGAAGTCGACCGACAAGAACAAGAAGAATCCCTACACGCCGACCCAGATCGCGCACGACTTGCACACGTGGCGACAGAACACGCTGCTCAATGGGATCGTCATCGCCGTCGCGCTGCTCTTCCTCGCCTGGACGCTGCGCAAGGTCACGATGGCCACCGTCACGCGATGGGCATTGTTCGTCGTCATGTTCCTGACCGGCGGGCCGCTCGACCTGTTGCAGTTGTCTACGAACCTGCCGGCTGCGTTGAAGGCGCTGTACGCCTTGTCCGCCCTGTCCGCGATCGCCGCGATCGTGCTGCTGTTCATGCCCGACTCGCGCATCTACTTCCGCGCGATCGGTGACGTGCGCCGCGCGCAGTACGGCAACAAGTACGGATCGCGTCCGGCTGCGGCGCCGCGGCCGTCCCTGCGCACCATGTTCGCGCCGCGCCCGACGGCAACGTCGAACGAGCCCGAAGCAACGTCGACGCCGACTGCCAAACCGACCGCGGCAGCAGCGGGCGGGCGGGCGAAGAGCCGTGCCGACGCCGACGCGATCGAGCGCGGCGCGCGACTGGCACGCGAACGCGCCAAGGCGGCGAGCAAGTCACGGAGGACGGAGGCGCGCTGATGCCGACTGCGTTGATAACCGGTGCGTCCGCCGGCCTCGGCGCCGAATTCGCGCGCCAGCTCGCCGAACGGGGCGACGACCTCGTACTCGTCGCGCGTGACGTCGCCCGCCTCGAAGCGGCGGCCAAGGAGCTCGCGGACACCTACGGCGTCAAGGTCGAGGTGCTGCCCGCCGACTTGACGACCGACGAGGGCACGTCCGCGGTCGCGGCGCGCGTGTCCGATACGGGCTCGCCCGTCGATGTCGTCGTCAACAACGCCGGCTTCGGCATGTACAAGAAGTTCGGCGACGGCGACATCGCCGACGAAGAGCGTCAGCTCGACCTCAACGTGCGCGCCGTGCTGCGCGTGACCCATGCCGCGCTGCGCGCGATGACGGAGCGCAACAGCGGCAAGATCATCAACATCTCGTCCGTCGCCGGGTTCGTACCGCGCGGGGGCAACGCGACCTACTCCGCGAGCAAGGCGTATGTGACGATGTTCAGCGAAGCGCTCGCGGTTCAGCTCGCGGGTACCGGTGTGAGCGTGACGGCGATCTGCCCGGGCTTCACGCACACCGAGTTCCACGATCGGGCGCACGCCGACATGTCGCACGTCCCGGCTCGCATGTGGCTCGACGCGAAGACCGTCGTCGCCGAAGGGCTGGCCGACGCGGACAAGGGCAAGCCGGTCAGCGTGCCGAGCCGTCAGTACAAGGCGCTGGTGGCAGCGGTGCGCACCGTGCCGCGGCCCGTCCTGCGCCGCATCATGGCGCGGCGCTCGTTCTGAACTAGTCCTCGGGGTGCGCCGGGTGATCGCCGGCTTGCGCGTCGCCCGCCGGCGGGTGGTGGGACGACCACACCGGGTACTCGTGCCGGAAATCGGGATGGTCGTGCCAGATGTGATCGTCGAGTTCGGTCTTCCACGCGAACCGCAGTTCGCACTTCGGGCACTGATGAACGGTCATCCTTACTCCCTGGGTGCGCCTACTACCCATTAGGCCACCGAACGCGGCGCGGCGAAAGGGCTGCACTAGGGTCGCCAAGCGTGAGCGACCGCGACGAACTGTTGACGCTGATCAAGGATCTCGCCGTGGTGCACGGCCGGGTCACGCTCTCGTCCGGGCGCGAAGCCGACTATTACATCGACCTGCGCCGGATCACGCTGCACCGGGCGGCTGCGCCGCTGGTCGGCCGCGTCCTGCTCGAGCTCACCGTCGACTGGCAGTACGACGCCGCCGGCGGCCTCACGATCGGGGCCGACCCCGTGGGCACCGCGATCCTGCACGCGTCCAACGG
>DATGFB010000178.1:0-2489 GCA_035309605.1 Jatrophihabitantaceae bacterium | reverse complement strand
AGAAGCCCACCTCGGCGACGATGTCGACGGTGACGTCCGTCGAGCCGTCGTCCTTCGGCGTGAACCGGTAGACGCCGGTGTTCTCCTTGAGGTCGCCGCTCTCCTGCTCCCACGAGAAGCCGTTGGGCAGGTCGTAGGAGTAACGGACGATGTAGTCGACCTTGCGGATCTTGGCGTCCACCTTCATCCGGATGCGGGAGCCGCGGCCCTCGGCATCACGGTCGAGCACCTCGCACTCCATGACCGCGCTCTGCCACTCGGGGATCGAGTCGAAGTCGGTCAGCGCCTCGATGATCTTGTCGGCCGGCGCCTTGACGTTGTCGGTGAACCCAGCCTCGCCTGCCATGCTCAGATCCTTTCGATGATGGTGCCGGTCGACAGCGCGCCGCCGGCGCACATCGTGATGAGTGCGAGCGTCGCATCGCGTCGTTCGAGTTCGTGCAGCGCCGTGGTGATGAGCCGCGATCCGGTACTGCCGACGGGGTGACCGATCGCGATCGCGCCGCCGTTGACGTTCAACTTCGCCGGATCGGCGCCGTGCACCTGCAGCCACGACAGTGGCACCGACGCGAACGCCTCGTTCACCTCGAACACGTCGAAGTCGGCGATGCTCATGCCGGTACGGTCCAGCAGCCGCTGCGTCGCCTGCACCGGGCCGTCGAGGTGGTAGTACGGCTCGGCGCCGACGAGGCACTGCGCGACGATGCGGGCACGCGGCGTCAGGCCCAGTGCCGCGGCGCGGTCCGAATCCATCAGCAACACGGCGGCCGCGCCGTCGGAGATCTGCGACGACGTGCCGGCGGTGTGCAGGGCGCCGTCGTACACCGGCTTGAGCGAGGCGAGCCCTTCGGCCGTCGTCTCGCGCAGGCCCTGATCGCGCGTGACCGAGCGCAGCTCGCCGGTCGGCTTGCCGTCCTCGTCGAGCACCGGCGCGTCCACCGCGAACACCTCGCGGTCGAAGCGGCCCTCGTGCCAGGCCTGCGCCGCCTTGAGCTGTGACTGCAGGCCGAACGTGTCGAGATCCTCGCGCGTGATGCCGCGCCGCTCCGCGATGCGCTCGGCCGCCTGGAATTGGTTGGGCAGGTCGATGTCCCACGACTCGGGACGCGGCGAGCCGGCGTCGCCTCGGTTCGCGCCGAGCGGCACGCGCGACATCGCCTCGACGCCGCAGGCGACACCGACGTCGATCGCGCCGGTCGCGATCAGCCCGGCGATGAGGTGGTTGGCCTGCTGCGCGGATCCGCACTGCGCGTCGATCGTCGTCGCGCCGGTCTGCCAGGGGAGTCCCGCGTGCAGCCACGCCGTGCGCGTGACGCTGTTGGACTGCTCGCCGGCCTGCGTCACGCAGCCGCCGATGACCTGCTCGACCAACGCAGGCTCGATGCCGGCCCGGTCGACCACGGCACGTTGCGCGGCGCCCAGGATCTCGGCGGCGTGCAGGCCGCTGAGCCACCCGTTGCGCTTGCCGATAGGAGTACGGACAGCTTCGACGATGACGGGATTGCCCACGCGCAAAGTAGAACACGTTTCGGTTCTGCAGGAAAGAGTACGTCCGGGCACTTTCTCTTACTCAAAAGACTGTGCTTGAATGCAGGTAGAACGTGTTCCAGAACGTGTTCCAGTAGACGCAGCACCCAGGAGGCACGCGTGGCCCAGCCGCAGCTCCCCGACGACTTCGACGTCAACGATCCGGACGTCTACCAGGACCACCTGCCTCGGGCGGAATGGGCGGAATTGCGCAAGACCGCCCCGGTCTGGTTCCAGCAGCAGCCGGTGGGGCGGGACGGCTTCCAGGACGACGGCCACTGGGTGCTGACCAAGCATGCGGACGTCAAGGAAGTGTCGCGCAACGACGCGATCTTCTCGACGTACGAGAACACCGCGATCATCCGCTTCAGCCAGGCGATGGAGCGCGACAACATCGACATGCAGCGGGTGATCCTGCTGAACATGGACGCACCGCAGCACACCCGGATGCGCGCCATCATCTCCCGCGGCTTCACGCCGCGTGCCGTGAACAGCCTCAAGGACGCACTCAGCGCGCGGGCCCAGACGATCGTCGCCGAGGCGCTGGAAAAGGGCGACGGCGACTTCGTCCGCGACGTCGCGTGCGAGTTGCCGCTGCAGGCCATCGCCGAACTGCTCGGCGTGCCGCAGGAGGACCGGCTCAAGATCTTCGACTGGTCGAACATGATGGTCAGCTACGACGACCCCGACTACGACCCCACGGACGGGCAGACGGCGTCGTTCGAGATGTTGAGCTACTTCATGGCCATGGCCGAGGAGCGCAAGGAGAACCCGCAGGACGACATCGTGACCAAGCTCGTGCACGCCGAGGTCGACGGCGAGGAGCTCACGTCCGACGAGTTCGGCTTCTTCACGATCCTGCTGTCCGTCGCAGGCAACGAGACCACGCGCAACGCGATCAGCCACGGCATGCACGCGTTCATGCAGAACCCCGACCAGTGGGAGTTGTTCAAGCGTGAGCG
>DATGFB010000177.1:0-4243 GCA_035309605.1 Jatrophihabitantaceae bacterium | reverse complement strand
GGACAGGGTGCCGGCGACTTCGTCGCGCAAGGCGGTCGAGCCCTCGCGAGCGATCGCGCGCAGTGCCGAACGCGCGAGCTCGTCGACCAAAGTGTTGCGCTGCGTCGACAGCTCCCGCATCGCCGCGCCGTCGAGACGTTGTTGCGCCGCGCGCAGTTGCGCGCCGAGCTCGTCGAGTCGATCGGGCGCGTCCGGTTCGGCGCGCACGAGCAGGTTGACGGCGTACGCCGACTGCGTCGGCTTGCGCAACGCACCGATCTGCTTGGCCGCGACCGCGTCTCCCGACGACCGCGCTGCCGCGGCGAGCTCACCGCGGCGCGCCATGAACTGCTCGGGATCGAGACCGTACAGCTCGTCCCGCGCGGACTCGAACGCGCTCACGACGTCGGCGCCGCCGCGGCCGCGCGCAGCCGGTGCAGCGAGTGCTCGCGTCCGAGCAGTTGCATCGACTCGAACAGCGGCGGCGACACCATCCGCCCGGTCACTGCGGCACGCACCGCACCGAACGCGACGCGCGGCTTGAGCCCGAGCCCGTCCACGAGTGCTTCTGTCAGTGCGTGCTCGATCGCTTCCGTCGACCACTCGGGCAGCGGATCGACCGCCGCGATCGCAGCGTCGATGACGCGCTGCCCGTCCTCGGACGCGATCGTCGCGGACGCCTTGTCGTCGACCCTGAACGCCTCGTCGTCGACGAGCAGGAACCGCAGCAACTCGACGCCCTCGACCAGCGTGCGGCAGCGCGACTGCACAAGCGCCGCCGCCGGCGCGAGGATCGCGTCGGGAATCGGCAGGCCGGCCTCCGGCGCGTAGTGCGCGAGGCGTGCCGCGAAATCGTCCGGTGCGAGCAGCCGGATGTGGTCGGCGTTGATCGCCTCGCACTTCTTCGCGTCGAAGCGCGCCGGGTTCGCCTTCACATCGTGGATGTCGAACGCCGCGATCAACTCGTCGGGCGTGAACACGTCACGGTCGTCCGCGATCGACCAGCCGAGCAACGCGAGGTAATTGACGAGGCCTTCCGGCACATAGCCCTGCTCGCGGTAGCCGAGCAGATTCGACTCGGGATCGCGCTTGGACAGCTTCTTGTTGCCCTGCCCCATCACATACGGCAGGTGGCCGAACTGAGGCACGAAGTCTGCGACGCCGATGTCGATCAGTGCGCGGTACAGCGCGATCTGCCGCGGGGTCGACGGCAGCAGGTCCTCGCCGCGCAGCACGTGCGTGATGCGCATCAGCGCGTCGTCGACCGGATTCACCAGCGGGTACAGCGGATCGCCGTTCGCACGCACGACGACGTAGTCGGGCACCGAGCCGGCATGGAACGTGACGTCGCCGCGCACGAGGTCGGTCCACGTGATGTCTTCGTCGGGCATGCGAAGGCGCAACACCGCCTCGCGTCCCTCGGCGCGATACGCGGCCTTCTGCTCGTCGGTCAGCGTGCGATCGACATTGTCGTAGCCGAGCTTCGGGTCACGACCGGCTGCGCGGTGCCGTTGCTCGATCTCTTCGGCGGACGAGTACGACTCGTACACGTGGCCGCCCGCGACCAGCTTCGCCACGACGTCGCGGTAGATGTCGCCGCGCTCGCTCTGCCGGTACGGCGCATACGGTCCGCCGATCTCCGGGCCCTCGTCCCACGTCATGCCGAGCCAGTGCAACGAGTCGACGAGCTGCTGGTACGACTCCTCCGAATCGCGCGCCGCATCGGTGTCTTCGATTCGGAACACGAACGCGCCGCCGGTGTGCCGCGCGAACGCCCAGTTGAACAACGCGGTGCGCGCCATGCCGACGTGCGGATTGCCCGTCGGCGACGGGCAGAACCTCACCCTGACGTTCATTTGTTCCTGACCGGATTCGTCAGCTCGCCGATGCCTTCGATCTCGACCGTCACCGTGTCGCCGTCCACGATCGGGCCGACGCCGGCGGGCGTGCCCGTGAGGATGACGTCACCCGGCAGCAGCGTCATCACCGCGGACATGAACGCGATGAGCGTGGGCACGTCGTGCAGCATCTGACTGGTACGCGCGTCCTGACGCACATCGCCGTTAACGCGCGCGGTGATGCGCAGATCGGACGGGTCGAGCACCGTCTCGATCCACGGCCCGATCGGGCAGAACGAATCGTGCCCCTTCGCGCGGGTGAACTGACCGTCCGCCTTCTGCTGATCCCGTGCCGTGACGTCGTTGGCGGCCGCATACCCGAGGACGTACTTGAGGGCGTCCGCCGCCGGCACGTCGCGCGCCGGAACACCGATGACGACGGCGAGCTCGGCCTCGTGATCGACCCGCGTCGAATCAGGTGGCAGGCGGATCGTGTCACCGGCGCCGATCACGGACGTCGACGGCTTCAGGAAGATCACCGGCGTCGCCGGCGCCTCGCCGCCCATCTCCTTGGCGTGGTCTGCGTAGTTCTTCCCGACCGCCACGACCTTGCTCGGCAGGATCGGCGAGAGCAGCCGAACGTCCGGCAGCGCCCAGCGATCGCCGGTGAACTCGATCGCGCCGAACGGGTGCCCGTCGATCGCCGCGACGGTCAGCGCGTCGACCGGCGCGTCCTGCTGGCCCTCGACCACCCCCCACAGCACGCCGGACGGCGTGCGTGCGGAGCCGGGATGGACGAAACGGGCGATGCGCACGTCCGCCAACGTTACCGATCCCGCATACTCGACAGGTGCCATCCACCCTGTCCGCGGTGCCGGTCGAACGGCGCCGGCGCCTGGCGGCCACGGTGGGCTTGTTCTCCGTCCTGTTCATCACGGTCGGTGTCGTGTCGCTCACCGGTACGACGCCCGGCGTGGTGCGTGTCTTCTCCGCGGTGTCGCTGACGGTCGCGGCCGTGCTCGGCCTGGTCGCGTGGGGCATCTCGCACAGCGTGAAGAACGATGAGGACGAACGGCGCCTGGACGCCGTGATCGACGAGGCGGTGGCCGCACGCGGTGGCGCCGACTTCACCTGCGGATGCGGGCACGAGCACGACCCGGACGAGATGCACGTGCGGCCCGGACAGCACGACTTCGCCGAGGACGCGTGCGCGCACGACGGCAGCGGCACGGACTGCACGCACAACTGCGTCAGCTGCGTGATGCGCTCGCTACGGCCCTCTCCGACGCAGACGCGTTCACAGCGGATGGGCGCCGAGCCCGCCTGACGACCGGCTTCGGCCCGTCCAATCGCGCTCGCTTCACGTTGTCGCGCACCAAACCCGCCGCCTCTCGCGCGACGTCGCGCAACGGGACGGCACGCGAACGACCGACCTCGACGACTGCGCGCGCGAGCCGGCGCCCTGTCATCACCTTTGACGGCGGGATGTCGTGGTTCATGACGCGGATGAACGACATAGCAGTGGCGGGCGTCGAGGCGAGATCGCCCATCATCCAGCGTCGTAGCGGCAGCACCTCGCCCGGTGCACCCAGATCTGCCGCGAACCAATGCATCTCGCGCGCGTCGCGATCTCGCCACTGCCACCAGCGCTGCAATGCGTCATCGAGTGCGAGCTGGTCGGTGTACGTCGTCGCGATCATGTCCGCCATGCGGTGTGCCTGCCGCAATGCGTCACCGATGCCTTGTCCGGGCGTCGGATCCTTGAACTGGCCCGCGTCGCCGACGAGCGCCCAGCCCGGACCGGCGGAACGCCGGAAGTAGCCGTGCCACGACGAGACGACGCGCAACGGTCCCTCGCGCTCTGCGCCGTCGAGCAGCTCGGCCAACTCGGGCATGGCTTCGACATCGGCGGCGTAGTACGCCTCGCGGTCGGCCATGAACTCGGCCTTGTACTCGAGTTGCGGCACGACACCGGCGAGATACAACCCGCCGTCGGTCGGTGTAGCTATGAAGCCGCGTTCGCCTACTCGCTGCAGCCGTAGCGTGGAGTCGCGCGGGACACCGCGGTAGTAACCCCATGCGAACAGCCGTCCCGGCGCGGCGACGCCGTACTCCTCCGCGCCGACGAGCTGCGCGACTCGCGAGTGCGGCCCGTCCGCTCCGACGACGAGCCTCGAGCGAATCGGCCCGGCGTTCGTCTCGACGCCGGCTACGCGGCCGCCGTCGCGGATCAGCCCGGTGACGTTCGTGCGCGTGCGCACGTCGACGCCCACCTCGCGGGCCGCGCCGACGAGCACCGCGTCGAGCGTGACGCGCCGCACGCACAACCCCGGCAGGCCGAAGTCGCGGACGTCCATAGAGACGTCCATGCGCACGTCGTCGATCACGAGCAGGAAGCGATCGAGCGGTGCGGCGCCGGCGTTCCA
>DATGFB010000176.1:0-4225 GCA_035309605.1 Jatrophihabitantaceae bacterium | reverse complement strand
GGTCAGTCACAAGTGACCAGTCGTGGGTGTAAGTGACCAGTCAACGGGATGATCTGAGCGTGACCGTCACCGCCGAGAACTCAACGCGGCGGTTGCTCGCGCTGACGGCGTCGGCCTTCGTCGTGCTCGCGGCCGAGCCGCTGTACCTGCTCGTCGACACGGCGGTGGTGGGCCATCTCGGTGCGACTCCGCTCGCCGGTCTCGGCGTCGCCGGTGCGGTCATGGCGGTGCTGACCGTCATCGGTGCGTTCGTCGAGTACGGCACGACCGGTCGTGCCGCGCGCTGGTTCGGCGCGGGCCGCTCCGATGCCGCGGTGAACGAAGGCGTGCAGGCGTCGTGGCTCGCCGTGGCGATCGGGCTGGTCGTCGTGTTGATCGGCGAGGTGTTCGCGGGGCCGCTGACGCGGTTGCTCGCGGGCGGCTCGGGTGCGACGCAGCACGCCGCCGAGTCGTGGTTCCACATCGCAGTCGTCGGCATGCCCGGCGTGCTGCTCGTCATGGCTGGCAACGGCTGGATGCGCGGAGTGCAACGCACCCGAGAACCGGTCTACATCGTCCTCGCGGCCAACGCCTTGTCGGCGATCGCGTCGCCACTGCTCGTGTATCCGGCGGGTCTCGGCCTGCAGGGCTCGGCGTGGGCGAACATCAGCGCTCAGGCGGTGGGCGCGGCACTGTTCGTACGCGCGTTGCGACGAGCCTCGACGTCGGTGCGCCCGGACCGCAGTGTCATGCGCGCTCAACTCGTCGTCGCGCGCGACCTCATCGTGCGTTCTGCGGCGTTCCAGATCGCGTTCCTGTCCGCCGCCGCCGTTGCGGCGCGCATGGGGACTGCGCAGATCGCGGCGCATCAGATCGGCTTGCAGTTATGGGAGTTCACCGCGCTGCTGCTCGATTCGGTCGCGATCGCCGCGCAGTCGCTTGTGGGCGCCGCACTCGGTGGCGCGGACGACGCCGAGGCGCACCGGCTCGCGTGGCAGGTCACGCGCTGGGGTGGTTACGCCGGCGTCGGATTCGGCGTCGTGTACGGCGCATTGTGGGCGGTGTTACCACATGCGTTCACGTCGTCCGCGTCGGTGATCCATCAGGTGCACGTGCTGTGGCCGTGGTTCGCGGGAATGCTGCCCGCAGCCGGCGTGGTGTTCGCATTGGACGGTGTGCTCATCGGTGCCGGTGACGTCGCGTTCTTGCGCACGGTGACCGTCGTCGCGGGCGTCGGCGCGTTTGCGCCGCTGTGCTGGGCCGCGTTGCACTGGCACTGGGGGATCGGCGGCGTGTGGGCCGGGCTCACCGCGTTCGTGGTCGTGCGCCTGGTCGGCATGATCGCGCGAACGCGCGGCGGCCGCTGGGCCGTGGTCGGTGAGTCGAGATGAGCGACGGTTTGGTGATCGTCGACAAGCCGGCGGACTGGACGTCCCACGACGTCGTCGGGCGAGTGCGGCGTCTCGCGCACACGCGCCGGGTAGGTCACGCCGGGACGCTCGATCCGATGGCCACCGGCGTGCTCGTGCTCGGCGTCGACCGCGCGACGCGGCTGCTGACGTATCTGACGCTGACCGACAAGTCGTACGCGGCGACCATCCGGATCGGCCAGTCGACCGTGACCGACGACGCACAAGGCGACGTCGTCGCGGCGAGCTCGGCGGCCGGCGTGACGGAGGCGGATGTACGTGCCGCCATGCGTCCGCTGACCGGCGACATCATGCAGGTGCCGAGCGCCGTGTCGGCCATCAAGGTGGACGGGCAGCGCGCGTACAAGCGCGTGCGCAGCGGTGAGGAGGTCGAACTCGCCGCACGGCCCGTCACCGTGTCGCGCTTCGAGATCGTCGGGTTCGATCGGCCATCGCCCGATCTGTTCGACGTCGACGTCGAGGTCGACTGCTCGTCCGGCACCTACGTCCGCGCACTCGCGCGCGACCTCGGCGCGGCACTCGGCGTCGGCGCGCATCTCACCAGGTTGCGGCGGACCAGGGTCGGGCCGTTCACGCTCGATCAGGCCTACCCGCTGGACGCACTCGCCGAGCGCAGCGACCCGGTCACCGTGCCGCTCGCCGACGCCGTCCGCGCTACGCTGCCCGTTCGCGAGATCGATGCGGCCGAAGAGCGCGAGTTGTCGTTCGGCCGTTCCATCTCCGCGGCAGGGTTGGACGGGACGTATGCCGCGTTCTCGTCGTCGGGTGCGGTCATCGCGTTGCTGCGGGAGTCCATGGGTCGCGCCAAGCCGGTGCTGGTGTTCGCGCCCGCGGCGTCGCCTCAGTAGACGAGACCGGGGTTGAGCAGGCCGAGCGGGTCGAGTGCGAGCTTCATCCGCTGGTCGGTTTCGGCGACGCAGTCGCCCAGTCGCGCTGCGAGCCAAGTCCGTGCGGTGCGCGGCGCGCGTATCTCGCCGGACACCTCGAGCTCCAGTGCTTGCGCGAGATCGAGCAGCGTCGCGAGTGCCGCGTACGCGGCGTCGATCGCCGGGTCGTCGTCGCGATCGTGCACGACGACCGGTCGCAGCCTCTCGTCCTCCGGCTGCGCGACGACGGCGATCGCGACGCCCTGCTCGCGCTCGACCGCGGCAACGCCGGCGAACCATTCGCCGAACCGGGTCAGCGGCACCGATATCGCGAACGGCAACGTCGTACCGCTAGGCAGCGTGGCATCCACCTCGTCGTCGGTCGTAACCGACGTTGCACCCAGCGCGCGATAGACGTCAGCGACGAACGGCGCGTCCTTCGCGGAGTCGCACGCCAGTACGACCGTCGAGCCGCCGCCCGGCGAACGCGTGAGGGTGATCGCGCCGCCCGTTCTCGCAGCCGCGAGTTCGACGCAGGCATCCGCCGCGGCGATCGCATCGGTGAAGGTCGCGTGCACGGCACACTCCGGCGCGACGTACGGGAACAGGGTGATCTCGGTGATCACGCCGAGCAAGCCGGCGGCGCCGGCGAACAGCGCACCGAGGCTGACCTTGCCATCCGCCAGCAACGGGCCTGCGACTCGCAGCGCGGTGCCGTCGGCGAGCACGACACGCATCTCGACGACCGCGGCGGACGTGCCGAGCTCGTCGAGCGCGACGTCTCCGCCGATCGTCGCTGCGTCGCTCGTGCTGAGCGGCAGGAACCCGCCGATCTCCTTGACCGCGTCCGTGACGATGACGCTCGGCGCGCCCGCCTGCGCGACCACGATCTGGTTGCGGTGATCGATCACGATCGTCGCCATCGACGTCATCGAGACGATCAGCGCGCCGGTCGTGACGACGTCACCGCTGAGCCGCGACCCGTTGCCGATGGTGACGACGGGTACGCGGTACCGAGTCGCCCATCGCAACGCGGCCGCGACGTGCGCCTCGGACGTGGGACGAACCATCGCGAGCGGCGCGCCGTGCCCGCCGGTGCGGTCGGACTCCAGCGCATCCAGGTCGGTGATGAGCGCATCTGCAGGCAGGGCAACGGCCAAGTCGGCGAGCGCCGCGTTCGTGTCGAGCTGAGTCATAGCCACCCTCCCCGGGTTCGTGCACCACATTGGGGGAGGGCTCTAGTGAACGACTAGGAGATTCGTCCGTCGGCGAGGCCGAGCTCGGCGGCTTCACGCTCGACCAGAGCGAGCCATGGGCCGTTCTGCCATGTTGTCGCGATCCGGCGGGCCGTCTCGAGATGCTCGCGCGCGAGGTCCGCGCGTCCCATCGTGCGAGCAACCTGGGCGAGGACGAGATCCATCGGAAGCATCGGGAACCCGACTGTCGCGCCCGGCAGAATTCCCGCGTATCGCGCCATCCCGGGATAGAACTCGGCGCACGCGTCCCGATCTCCTAAGCCCGCCAGGGCCATCCCGGCGAAGGCGACCCAGACCGCGGTAAGCGGATCCTCGACGAGCGGTGGCAGGAGACGTACGGCAGCACGCGCGCGCTCGAACTCTCCGCGTTCGACCAACGCGCACGCGAGCAGGCCGCCCAGGACATAGCTGTCCGGTGGGTTGTAGTCGAAAAGGAACTGCAGCTGGTCCCCCATCTCGGAAAGTCCCGAGCCGCGGCTGGCCGCGAGCTCGGTGCGGCACACGACTTCCATCGTCACCCCGTCGCGCGCGGAGCCGCGCTTCATCGTCTCCAGTGGCGTGGCATAGAGCGCTGCTGCGCTGTCGAGATCTCCACGAGCGTGGGCGATTCCGCTATGTATCAATCCGGCGCTCGTCGCGGCGCGGGCAAGTTGGAGGGTCTCGGTGAGCCGAAGCATCTCGTCGGCGAGCTGTT
>DATGFB010000175.1:0-2004 GCA_035309605.1 Jatrophihabitantaceae bacterium | reverse complement strand
CAGTTCGGCGGACGAGTCGTTCGCGTCGTTCGGCACGACGTGCACCGCGAGCAGGGGAGCGCTGCACCGCCAGGCGAGCGACGCGGCAGCGTGTAGCGCGGCGCGGTTCGCCAGCGATCCGCTGACACCGACGACGACGCGTCGCACCGACGAGCCGACCACCGCCGACACGCTCCTTTCCTGCGCCTCGGCTCATCGGACGCCCGCGTCCGCGGTGGCGACAAGGACATTCACGGACCCCTCACTCGTCCCTCACGACACGGACATCGGGCAGCCGTGATGGCCTACGTGAAGGTGCCGCGAGAACCGCGTGAGGGTCGCTTTTCCAGCTTGGAATCGACGCGTCCCTCGGCGTTGACTCGGCAGCCGTCATGCGCAATCGCGTGGCCGGAGAGGTGCCGCTCACCTCGGTTCGACGGAGAGTGCCGTGCACGACGTCTTGTTCGTCCTGCTCACCATCGGTGTGTTCGCGCTGCTCGCGCTGATCGCGAAGGGAGTCGAGAAGCTGTGAGCGCGACGAATCTCGTCGGGCTGATCCTGTCCGTCCTCGTGACGGCGTTCCTCGTTGTGGCGCTGATCTTTCCGGAGAAGTTCTGATGTCCGGTACCTGGGCCGGAATCGTCTTCCTGCTGGTGCTCGTCGCGGCCCTCGCACTGACGTACAAGCCGCTGGGCGACTACATCGCGCGTGTGCTCGAGGGACGGCGCCACCTCGCTGTCGAGCGAGGCATCTATCGCGCCGGCGGCATCGACGGCAACGCCGACCAGACGTGGGGAACCTACCTGCGCTCGATGCTCGCCTTCAGTGCGGTCAGCGTGGTCTTCCTGTACGTGTTCCTGCGCCTGCAACACCACTTCTGGCCGCCGTACAGCGTGCCGCAGATGAGTCACAGCCAGGCGTTCAATACGGCAGCGAGCTTCGTGACGAACACGAACTGGCAGTCGTACTCCGGCGAGAGCGCGCTCGGCTACGTCGTGCAGATGGCGGGACTCGCTGTGCAGAACTTCGCGTCGGCCGCCGTCGGCATCGCGATCGCGATCGCGCTCGTGCGCGGGTTCGCGCGTAACCGCACGGACCGGCTCGGCAACTTCTGGGTCGACCTCACGCGCATCTGCATCCGCATCCTGCTGCCCGTGTCGTTGCTGTTCGCGGTCGTCTTCGTCGGCGCGGGCATGATCGAGAACTTCCACCACTACGCCACCATTCACACGATCGCCGGCGGGACGCAGACGATCACGGGTGGGCCGGTCGCGAGTCAGGAAGCGATCAAGGAGCTCGGCACCAACGGCGGTGGCTTCTACAACGCGAACTCGGCTCATCCGTTCGAGAACGCGACGGCGTGGACGAACTTCCTCGAGATCTACCTGCTGCTCTGCATCGGCTTCGCGCTGCCGCGAACGTTCGGCCGCATCATCAAGGACAACCGGCAGGGGTACGCGATCGTCGGCGTGATGGCCTTGCTGGCCATCACGAGCGCGATCCTCATGATGACGTTCCAGGGCATCCATCACGGCACGGTGCCGACCGCGGTCGGTGCATCGACCGAAGGCACCGAGACCCGCTTCGGGGTACCGAATTCCGCGGTGTTCGCGACCGGCACGACGTTGACGTCGACCGGTGCCGTCGACAGCTTCCACGACTCGTACACCAGCCTCGGCGGCGGCGTGACGCTGGTGAACATGATGCTCGGCGAGGTCGCGCCAGGGGGTACCGGCTCTGGCCTGTACGGCATGTTGGTGCTCGCAGTCATCACGGTGTTCGTCGCCGGGTTGATGGTCGGGCGAACGCCGGAGTACCTCGGCAAGAAACTCGGCGGGCGCGAGCTCAAGTTCGCGTCCTTGTACCTGCTGACAACGCCGGCGCTCGTGCTCACCGGCGCGGCGATCGCGATGGCGTTCCCGGGTGAGCGCGCCGGCATGCTCAACAGCGGCGCGCACGGATTCTCCGAAGTGCTCTACGCGTTCACGTCGGCCGCGAACAACAACGGCAGCGCGTTCGCCGGCA
>DATGFB010000174.1:0-2763 GCA_035309605.1 Jatrophihabitantaceae bacterium | reverse complement strand
CTGTCAACTCCGGCGAGACGGATCCGGTCGAGGCGATCCGCGAGCTCACCGGTGGCTTCGGCGCGGACGTCGTCATCGACGCGGTCGGGCGTCCCGAGACGTACGAGCAGGCGTTCTACGCGCGCGACCTCGCGGGGACGGTCGTGCTCGTCGGCGTCCCGACGCCGGACATGCGACTCGACCTGCCGCTGCTCGACTTCTTCGCGCGCGGCGGTGCGTTGAAGTCGTCCTGGTACGGCGACTGCCTGCCGTCGCGCGACTTCCCGATTCTCGTCGACCTGCATCTGCAGGGGCGGCTGCCACTGGACGCGTTCGTCAGCGAGACGATCGGGCTCGGCGACGTCGAAGCCGCGTTCGCGGCGATGCAGCGCGGTGACGTGCTGCGTTCGGTCGTGCTGTTCTGATCAGGCTCAGACACCGGCGGCACGGACAGCCGCCCGCAGCGCGACGCGCATCGCGTTGACCGGTGCGGGCTCGCCGGTCATCAGGGCGACCTGCTCCGCGGCTTGGTGCAACAGCATGAGCGCACCGCTCACCACGGATGCGCCCCTGGCGGATGCCGCCGCCGCCAGCGGGGTCGGCCAAGGGTCGTACACCACGTCAAGCACCGTCTGCTTGCCCGTCCACGCGCGCTCGGCGAGCGGGTCCGCAGCGCCCGGCGGCATCGTGGAAACCACCAGGCTCGCGCCGAGCGCGGCCGCTGCCGGGTCGAGCGCGTGGACGCGCAGCACGACGCCCACGCGCGCCGCGGTGTCGCGCAGCGCCACCACGCGGGACGGGTCGCGGACGAGGACATCGAGCTCGCTCAGGCCGGCCCGCGCGAGCGCGACCACGACGGCCTGTGCCGTGCCGCCCGCGCCGAGCACGACGGCATCGGTCCAGCCGCTCGCGCGTTCACGCAACGCCCCGAGCACGCCGTCGACGTCGGTGTTGTCCGCGATCCAGCCGCCGTCCGCAGCAGGCAACAACGTGTTCGCCGCGCCGACCTGCTGCGCGGTGGCCCGCGCGTGCGCGGCCACGTCGAGCGCCGCGTGTTTCAGCGGCATCGTGCACGAGAAGCCGGCCCAGTCCGCGCGCCGCGCGAGCACCTGCGGCAGTTCGTCCGCCGTGCATTCGATCGCCTCGTAGGTCCAGTCGAGGCCGAGTGCGGTGTACGCGGCACGGTGCAGCACGGGTGAGAGCGAGTGCACGACCGGAGAGCCGAGCACGGCGGCACGCTCGGTCACCGCTTACCCGCAACCCCAGTGGTTGGCGCGGCACTTTGCGACGGCTTGCTCGAACGCGGTCTCGCTGTTGGTGAAGAACAGATCACCCTTGGCGTCGCTGTTGACGTAGTACAGCCAGTTGCCCGATGCCGGAGCGACCGCTGCGGCGAGCGCCTGGTCCCCTGGACTCGAGATCGGAGTGGGGGGCAGTCCGTCGTTCACGTACGTGTTGTACGGCGAGTCGATCGTCGCGTACACGACAGTCGTCGGGTCGAGATGCTGCAACTTCGCGGCGTACGCACTCGTGGCGTCGATCTGCAGCGGCTGGTGCGCGGCGATGCGGTTGAGGATGACGCGTGCGACCTTCGGGTAGTCCGCCGGCATCTTCGCCTCCTTCTCCGCGATGGAGGCGATGATCAGTGCCGCGTACGGCGTGAGGTGCAGCGACTCCGCCTTCGCCGCGAACCCGGACGAGCGGTCCTGCGCGATGTACTTCGACAACATGTCGTTGAGCGCATCGATCGCGGACGTGCCGGGGTCGAAGGTGTAGGTCGCCGGATAGAGGAAGCCTTCGACGGAGGTCAGCGCGTTCGGGCTGTAGCCGCTGGGCAGACCGAGATCCTGAACGTCCTTCATCGCGGCCGTGATCGCCGACGTCGACACGTTGATCGCCTTGGCGAGCGGGCCGGCGACATCCAGGACGGTCGCACCCGGGAACACGACGACGTCGCGGCTCAACTTCGCCGCCGGATCGAGCAGCAGTGTCACGGCGGCCGCAGCGGACATGTGCTTGCGCAGCCGGTACACGCCGGCCGACAAGTCCTGGAACGCCGTGTTGCCCTTGGCCGCGTTGACGAACGCCCGGGTACTTGCGACGACGCCGTTGTTCACGAGCGTGTCACCGATCGCGGACGCACCGTCACCGGGATGCACGGTGATCACGACCGAGCCGGTACCGGTGCCGGTGAAGTCCGCGGGGTGGTAGTGGTTCTGGTACTTCTGGTAGCCCACGACGGCGGCAACGACGACGACGATCGCACTGACTATCGCGGCAATGACGAATGCGCGGCGATGACGGCGCACTCGTCTGCGGTGCGCGCGGCTCACGCGACGCGACGCGGCCGGGTGCACCGGATCGAACGCCGCCTCGTGCCCGGGCTCGTCGTCGTGACCGAAGAGCAAAGTGTGCGGGTCGTGATCTGCCGATGGTTCGAGGGATGAGTCGGGCAGTGAGTCGATGAGCGGCTCGTGCTCGCGTGACCCCACGAGTGCAGACTCCGTCCGTTGCGTCGGTTCTTTGCGCCGTGTGGCGCGTCCCCCCGCTACGCCCGCTGTGCGTCGAGCCAGTGTTGCAGCAACTCGACTGCGGCGGCCTGATCCACCACGGCGCGTCCGGCCTTGGCCCGCACGCCGCTCTGCCGGAGCTTACGCTGCGCCGTCACCGTGGTGAGTCGCTCGTCCACCAGCCGCACAGGCACCGGGCGGATCCGCTCGGCCAGCGCGGCGGCGTACGCACGGGCCATCGCCGCCGACGAGCCCTCGGTTCCGCGCAGCGTCG
>DATGFB010000173.1:0-2491 GCA_035309605.1 Jatrophihabitantaceae bacterium | reverse complement strand
CGACGAGCCGGTCGTCGCCGGCCAGGTTCGCGACCTCGATCCAGCCACGCGTGGTCATGAAGCGGTGCTCGGCGCTGGCGGTGATGTGCGCGCCGTCGCCGAAGTGGACGCGGTACGCCCGCCTGGTGCCGGTTTGCCAGTGGTCGAGCACCAGATTCCGGAGTCTTCTGCCCGGATTGCGGGCAGAACTCTCCGAGATCGCGTCGCCGATGCGCAGCTCGGCGATGGCGCGTTCGGTGCCGTCGGCGAGCAGCACCGGCGTGTCGCCGGCCAGGCAGTAGGTGCAGCCGTGGCTGCAGCCGCGGTAGACGTTGATCGTCCACGCGAAGTTCAGGCGCGACATCGACGGAACGTGGTTGAGGATGCGCTTCGCGGTGACGTGCAGGAACTCGAGGTCGGACATCCGCCCGGTGCCGCGCTCGGGCCCGACGAGCTCGTCCACGCCGAACAGCGCGCCGGCGTCGTCGACGGTGTGCCACCTCAACGGAAGTCTCTCGATTTCGTGTGCAGGCCGAGGTCGAGACGCGAGATGCGTTCGGCGAGGACGTTGTAGACGCCTTCGGTGCACTCGAGCATGCCGCGGATGACCAGGCCGCCGGACTCGCGCGCGACGCGACGGTGCCGCGACCACACCGTCTCGTCGACGATGACGTTCACCATGCCCGTCTCGTCCTCGATGTTGAGGAACGTGACGCCGCGCGCAGTCGCGGGCCGTTGCCGGTGGGTGACGACGCCGCCGATCGTGACCCGGGTGCGGTCGGGCAGCTCGCGCAACTGCGCCGCGGTCAGGATGCCGAGCGCGTCGAGCCGGTCGCGGATCATCGCGGTCGGGTAGCACTGCGGGGTGATGCCGGTTGCCCAGAGATCGGCGATGAGCTGCTCCGGCTCGGTCATCAGCGGCAGCGCAGGCGTGACTGTCTCGTCGAACGTCTCGACGTCGAGCTGCCCGGGACGCGCCGTCGACGCCGCGCCGGCACCCCACAGTGCGTCGCGTCGCGCCAGCCCGAAGCAGTCGAACGCACCCGCGGTCGCGAGCGCTTCGACCTGATCGGCGGACAGCCCGACACGGCGGGCGAGGTCGGCCATCGACGTGAACGCGCCGCCGTCGTCGCGCGCGGCGACGATCTGCTCGGCGAGCTCGACACCGATCGTGCGCACGTCGGCGAGCCCCAGCCGAACGGCCGGCTGCGGCGCGTCGAGGCACGGGCACTGCGAGGCGCCCGGCACGTCCGGCCACTCCAGCGTCGTGCGTGCCGCGGAGTAGACGAGCGACGGCGAGCGCACCTCGACGCCGTGCCGCTTCGCGTCGTGCACCAGCGACTGCGGTGAGTAGAACCCCATCGGCTGCGCGTTGATCAACGCGGCGCAGAACGCGGCGGGGTAGTGCCGCTTCAGCCACGACGACGCGTACACGAGCAACGCGAAGCTGATCGAATGGCTCTCGGCGAAGCCGAACGAGGCGAACGCCTGGATCTTCTCGTAGATGCTGTCGGCGGTGGCACCGGTGATGCCGTTGGCGGCCATGCCGTCGTAGAGCCGGATGCGCAGCTGCTCGATGCGGTCGCGCGACCGCTTGGAGCCCATTGCCCGACGCAACTGGTCCGCCTCGGACGGGGTGAAGTCGGCGACTGCAACGGCGAGTTGCATCAGCTGTTCCTGGAACAGCGGGATGCCGAGCGTGCGCTCGAGCGGCGCTTCGAGGCGCGGATGCGGGTAGGTGACCGGCTCGGTGCCGTTGCGGCGGCGGATGTACGGATGCACCGAGTCGCCCTGGATCGGGCCGGGGCGGATGAGCGCGACCTCGACCGCGAGGTCGTAGAAGTTGCGCGGCTTCAGCCGCGGCAGCGTTGCCATCTGCGCGCGCGACTCGACCTGGAACACGCCGATCGAGTCGGCCGCGCAGAGCATGTCGTAGACGCACTCTGCTTCTTTCGGAATCGAGTCGAGGTCGTAGCGCACGCCGTGCCACTGCTCGATCAGCTCGAACGAGTACTGCAGCGCGGAGAGCATCCCGAGCCCGAGCAGGTCGAACTTCACTAGCCCTGCGGCGGCGCAGTCGTCCTTGTCCCACTGCAAGACGGTGCGTCCTGGCATGCGGCCCCACTCGACGGGACACACCTCGATGACCGGACGGTCGCACATGACCATCCCTCCCGAGTGAATCCCCAAATGCCGCGGCGAGTTCTGCAACTCAGAAGCAAGTGCGACAACCGCCTGCGGCGGTTGTGAGCTCGTGCGCCCAGCTGTCTCTCCTCGTGGGGGTTCGGCGAGACTCGCCGAACCCCCAGTCGTCGCGCCAGGTGCAGCGGCTTCGCCGCCACGGGCGCGCTCTTCGCGCGAGCGCTCATCGCCGGGTGGTTGCGTTTCCTCTGGTTGCGTTGGGTGCAAAGGTTCGGCAAATAGATCGGGAGTCCAGTAGTAGCCGAGTTCTATTTCTTTGCTCCAGGCGTCTTGCTGGCCGAGGGAGTAGCCGAGGGCTTTGGCGACGTCG
>DATGFB010000172.1:0-7135 GCA_035309605.1 Jatrophihabitantaceae bacterium | reverse complement strand
GCGGGTTCGATTCCCGTCACCCGCTCAACGTCCAGCCCGTCCGTCATAACGTGCCGCGGCCGTGGCGACGTCTCGTCATGACGATTCGCGGCCGACCGGCCGGATGGCAGGATCGGCGCGTGGATCCCTCGCGGCACAGCTATCCGCCCAAACCGCTGCGCATCCGCGGTGTTCCGCTGTCGATGATCGGGCCGGTGCGGATGTACGTCTGCGGCATCACGCCGTACGACGTCACGCACCTCGGCCACGCCGCCACCTACATCTGGGCCGACGCGGTCGATCGCGTGCTGCGCTGGCACGGCTACGCGGTCACGCTCGCCCGCAACGTCACCGACGTGGACGAGGTGCTCTACGCCGAGGCGGCGCGACGCGGTGAATCGGCCACCATGCTCGCCACACTGCAGCGCGCGAACTTCGAAGCGACGATGGCGACGCTGCGCGTCCGCACTCCGGACTACAACCCGACGGCGTCGCAGGCGATCGGCCACATCCTGCAGCTCGTCGCCGCACTGCTCGAACGCGATGCCGCGTACGAGAGCGGAGGTTCGGTGTACGCGCGCACGTCCGGCGCCGCTGCACGCGCCGAGCTCGACATGGAGACCGCGTTACGACTCTCGCGCGAGTACCACGACCACCCTGACGATCCGAACAAGGAGCACCCGCTCGACGTCGCTGTGTGGGTCGAGACGTCCCCGGGGGAAGCGAGCTGGCCCAGCCCCTGGGGTGAGGGACGCCCCGGGTGGCACGCCGAGTGCGCAGCCATGGTGCTGTCGCTGTTCGGCACCGGCGTGGACGTGCACTGTGGCGGTGCCGATCTCGCGTACCCGCACCACGCGTGCGAGGCCGTGCTCGCCGAAACGGCAACCGGCGTGAGCCCGTTCGCGCGTGCCTGGGTGCGCGCCGGCACCGTGTCGATCGACGGCGCCAAGATGGCGAAGTCGACCGGCAACCTCGTGCTCGTCGACGACCTGCTGCGCGACTACCCGCCCGCCGCGATCCGGCTGCTCTGCCTGAACCGGCACTGGAGCGATCCGTGGTCGTTCACGCGCGCCGAGCTCGACGCGACTGCGGCGACGCTCGAGCAGGTCTACTCCGCGGCCGCGAAGCCCGGGCAGGCGGGCGCCGGACTCGTCCCGTCCACCCTGCTCGACGACCTCAACGTGCCGAGCGCGCTCGAACTGGCGCTCGACGAGGGCGGGCAGGCCGCCCGCACCTTCGTCGAACTGCTCGCCCTCAGCTGACGCCGGCGCGCGCCGACCCACGCTCGCCTCCGTTGACTGGTCAGTTTCGGCTACGACTGGTCACCTATAGGTGACCAGTCGGCGCACAAGTGACCAGTCAACGGGGTGGGCGGCGGGAACTAGCGCGGGCGGTGGGACGGGAACTCGATCACCTGCTGGAACGTCGGCCGGTTCTGCCAGTCGATCGCCGGCTGGCCGACGAGCCCGAGCACGCGGAAGTGAATCGCGTCGAACACCGGCATGGTCTGCCCGGCAGCGGCAGACGCCGACGACTCGGTCCAGCTCGCGACGTTCGGCACGCTGCCGTTGGCGCTGAGCAGCGAGTTGTACGTGTTGACCAGCATGGTGTCGAACGCGGTGCCGCACGTCGCCGCGCCACCGTTGCACTCGCGGCTGGACAGCCACGTCCCGAACGAGTCGGCGGGGGTCTGCCCGAGCAGCTGCTGCAGGCTCGTCATGAGATAGCCCTCGTAGCCGCCGTCGTACGAGCTGCCCTGGTTCGCCCCGTTGCCGTTCGGCGTGTTGACGAACTGCATCGGCAGGATGTTGTAGCCGGTCGCCGTCGCGGCACCGGTCGACGCGATCGAGCCGACGCCACCCGGTGCAAGCACCGGGTCGAAGATCGCCCGGATCAGGTTCGGGATGAGCTCGTCCGAGATCGCCACCGCAGCTGCGTGCGCGTACTGCGTGTCGGACGGCGCGTTCTTGTGCCGATGCGCCCCGTCGGCGACCCACGACTGCAACTGCGCGAGCATCGCCTGCACGCCGGGCGGCTCCGGACGGCCCTGCATGTACTGCAGGAACAGGGGTATCACGGTCAGCCCGTCGAGGTCCTGGCTCGCGGCGGTCTCCATCGCCTGCACGACGTCGGCCCTGCTCACCTGGTTGCCCGTCGCGGCGAACTTGGCCTGCAGCTGGTTCACCAGCATGGTCGAGCGGTAGGTCTGCCCGTAGCCGTACTGATCGTCGGCCGCGGCAAACTGCGGTGCCGGCTTGTTGTTCCAGCTGACGAAGAAGCCTTGTGGCGGATCGACTTCGTGCACGTGTTGCGCGAACGGTAGGAAGCCCTGCCATTCGGCGATGCCGGTGCCCCACGTCGGCAGCGTCGGATCGACGCTGGGCAGGCGGACGGGGTCGAGGCCGCTCACGAAGTAGCCCGTGTCGCGGTCGTCGACGTAGAACCAGTTGAACGTGTAGAGGATCTGGTTCGCGTGCGCCATCCACGACTGCACGTCGTGCGTCAGCGCCGGCTCACCCCAGGCGACGAAGCCGATGACGGAATCGACGTCGTGGCCGTAGGTCGAACGGTTGTTGACGATCGCGACGGGCTGCCCGTTGACGGTCGTCCACCCCTGCACGATGCCGTGTCTCGTGAGATAGATGATGTGTTTCAGCTGCGTGGGCGCGCCGACGCCGCCCGGCTTCGGGATCGCCGTCTCGAGGAACGACTCCTTGACCATCGGCGTGCACACACCGTTGAACAGGTAGTACGCGCCGTTCGCCGCGGGCGCACCACCGAGCGGGTTGCACACCTTCTCGACGACCTGATCGATGACGTCACTGCCGGCCGATGTCGCAGACCACGCGAAGTCCTGGCCACGGCCCAGCTCGACGATGCCGGTGCCCGGGAAGGACGCGCCTTCGGCGTCGTAGTCCGGCGAGTGCAGGTCGAGCTGCGACAGGATCTGCGGCGCGAAGTACGACACCTGCGGGCCGAACACCGCGACGGGATGGCCACTCGCGGTGTGGTCGCCGTTGACGACCAGCGCGTTGCTCATGTGATGCGGCAGGTTCTCGAGTGCGGCGATGATCTGCAGCGCTTCGAGGTTGGGCTGCGCGAGGTTGCAGTTCGGGTCGGTGTCGACCGGACCGCCGCTCAGCGTCGTGCTGTCCGGGATCGCGGTCTTGGACGGGTCGATCGTGCCGGGGATCTCGTACGGGAACGGCTGGTCAGCGGTCGTCGGCGCGAGCGGGTCGTTGGACGACTTGAACTGCGTGTACGCGGCGACGCCGTCCGTCGGACCTAGCTTCGCGATCAGGTACTTGTACAGCGCCGAGTTCGCGACCTCGTTGCCGCCACCGCGGCCGAAGATGCCACCGATCAGTCCGGCGATGGCGACGACGTCACCCACGTTCCACGACTCGGGCGGCAGCAGCGCCGCGGCGTAGTCGACCGGCAGCTTCTGCGGATTCGTGTTCGCCTGTGCGACGTAGGCGTTCACGCCCTGCACGTAGCTGTAGATCATCGTCTTGGCGAGCTGCCCCTGCGTGCCGTACTCGAGCGGCAGCCGGTCCACTTGCGCCTGCGCCTGCGTGGGTGTGTACGCCGAGAGCAGCAGCTGGTCGTGGTCCATCTGCTCGAACGCGCAGGATGCGCCGAGGAACTGCGCGAGCGTGCCCTCGCCGTAGTGCCGCAACACGTCCATGAGGAACAGCCGGTCCTCCGCCTGCGCGAACCCGGCCCCGAACGCAACGAGCGCATCGGTGTTCCCGTAGACGTGCGGGATGTCGAGCTTGTCGCGCAGGATCGCCACGCCGAGCTTTGGGGTCTCCGTACGCGTGACGTTCGCGGGCGGCACGCCGAAGGACTCGTCGTTGTAGTACGTCGACAGCGTCGAGTTCGTCAGCGACGGGTAGCCGTAGAGCAGGTTCGCGTACTTGCCGAGCTGGTCCTGGCTGTTCGGAGGCCGCTGGCCGGTGAGCTCGAAGAGCGCCGCGTCCGTCGGGTTGACGAGCCCGTTCTCGCCGGGCGGCAGGATGCTCATCGCCTGCCCGTTCGCGTAGTCGTTGGCGCGGTATCCGGTCGCGACGGCCGACGCCGCGCTCGTTGTCAGGCCGGGAATCAAGCCGGCGATCGAGGCTGCGACAGCGACGAGCGCTGCGATGCGGACGCGACGAGACACACTCCGGCGCCGACGGTGCATGAATTACCTCCAGGATTTACTGCAACGCGTTACAGAAATCGGTCCTTTGGGTCACAATGGACCGCCGGAGCCGAACCCGCCACTCGAAGCGGAATCGGGCAGGATGAGCACGTGACCGACCCGGATTCGCGACGCCGGCCGCGACCTGCGGCCAAGGGCGAACGCGCCGATCGTGGGCTGCGCGACTTGGTCGGCGCCGGCCCGTCGCAGCTCGGTGTCGACGGCGCCCTACGCGGCCGCGACGTCAACCGGCCGACTGACGACGATCTGGCTGATGCCGAGCGGGAGGTCGTCATCGTGCGCCGGCACTGGACGCCGCCGCAGAGCTAGCCCAGGGTGCTAGCCGAGGGTGCTAGCCGAGGGTGCTAGTCGAGGGTGCTAGTCGAGGTCGAAACCGGCGATCGCCCCGGTGCTCTCGTACTCGGTGAGCATGCCGATGCGCCGCACGTGTCGCTCGCCCTGCGAGAACGGTGTGCTGAGGAACACGTCGACGAAGCGGATCGCCTCGGCGTCGGGGTGGTTTCGCGCTCCGATGCTGATGACGTTCGCGTCGTTGTGCTGCCGGGCGAGCCGGGCGGTGTCCTCGCTCCACACGAGCGCGGCGCGAATGCCGTGCACCTTGTTCGCGGCGATCTGCTCGCCGTTTCCGGAGCCGCCGATCACGATGCCGAGGCTGCCGGCCTCGGCAGCGGTGTGGCGTGCGGCCGTGATGCACGGGGGTGGGTAGTCGTCGTCCGGGTCGAACGTGTGCGCGCCGCAGTCGACCGGATCGTGGCCGAGTTCGCGCAGGTGCTGGACGAGGCGCTCCTTCAGCTCGAACCCGGCGTGGTCACTGCCCAGGAAGACGCGCATGCCGTCATCATCGCAGCCAGCGCAGTCGCATCAGCCCGCTCGGTTGGGTGCGGTGAAGTGGTAGCGGCCGTCCGCGCCGCGTGGGAGGTCATGTACGGCGACCGCGGCACTCGTCGGGATGGGTGCGTAGACGTGCGGGAACTGCTCGCCGCGGTCGGCGGTGTCCTCGACGACGACCGGGGCGGGCAACAGCTGCGGGTCGAACTCGACGACGAAGACGTTGACCGCGTCGGCGAACAGCAGATTCGCGGTCGGCTCGACCTGGTCGGCGAACGAGAAGTGCACGAAGCCCTCGGATTGCAGCGACTCGGGTCGGTACTCGCCCGCGGACTGGGCGAGCGCCCACGTACCGCGATCCACGATGTGGAAGATCCGATCCACGCGTTCACAGTCCCATATGCGTCGCCATCGCCCGCAGCTGGTAGTCGAACCAGGCGTCGTAGTCGAAAACACCGTTCTGCAGCCTGCCGAAGAGTTCGAAGCTGATCGCGCCGAACAACTGCGCCCACGCCGTCATGACGCGGGCTAGCACCGGCACCGGCAGGTCCGGGTAACCCAGCCCGGCCGCGATGCCCTCGAGGTCTGCTCGCACGGAGCGGGCCACCCGCTCTCCGGTCGGCAGGGCGAGCTCGCCCCGCCCGAGGCCGTCGCTGACGATGGCGAGCATCAGGACGACCGGCCGGTTGGCCGGCTCGACGGTGTCCCGCGGCGCGGCGTAGCCGGGTACCGGGCTGCCATAGATCAGCGCGTACTCGTGCGGCGCGCCACGTGCCCACGCCCGGATGCCGCGGCCGAGCGCGAGCCACCTGCCGTGGACGTCTTTGCGGGGAACCTCGGCCTCGGCCTGCTCGGCAGCGGCGCCCAAGGAGTTGTACGCATCGACGATCAACGCGGTCAGCAGCTCGTCGCGGCTCGCGAAGTACCGATACACCGCCGACGAGACGAGCCCGAGGTCGCGGGCTACCGCGCGCAGGGACAGGTCCGGGCCGTCCTGCGCCAGGTGCTCGCGCGCCTTCTGCTTTATCTGCGAGGTCATTTCGGCGCGGGCACGGGCGCGGACAGACTGCGTCACGGGTGTTTCCATGCGTCCACGATGACACATCCGAGAGCACTGCACCAGATTGTGAGCAGTGCTCTTGACAATCGTTCGCAGGTGAGCAATGCTCTGTTTCGAGAGCAGTGCTCTCCCAAATCATGCGAGAGAGGAACGCAAGCCATGTCCACACACGTCGTCGTCGGAGCCGGCCCGGTCGGATCGGCGGTCGCCCGCCAGCTGCTCGCCCAGGGTCACCAGGTAAAGGTCGTGACCCGGTCGGGTTCGGGTGTCGAGGGCACCGAGCGCATCGCCGCGGACGCCGGGGACGCCGAGCGGCTCAGCGAGATCGCCGAGGGCGCCGTCGCGATCTACAACTGCGTCAACCCGCCCTACGACAAGTGGGTCGAGCAGTGGCCGCCGATCGCGCACGCGCTGCTCGTGGCCGCGGAGCGCAGCGGCGCGGTGCTCGCCGTCACCGGCAACCTGTACGTCTACGGCGAGGTCGACGGCCCGATGACGGAAGACACGCCGATGGCCGCAACGGGCATCAAGGGCGGCGTGCGGCGCGCAATGACCGAAGAGGCGTTCGCCCTGCACCGCGCCGGCCGCATCCGCACGTTCGAGGTCCGCGGCAGCGACTACCTCGGTGGCAACTCCTACCTCGCCACCGTGATCACACCCGCGTTCCGCAAGGGCAAGCGTGCATATGTCCCGGCCGACCTCGACAAGCCGCACACGTTCACGAACGTCGAGGACGTCGCGCGGCTGATGATCGTCGGGGTGCAGGACGAGCGCGCATGGGGCCAGGTATGGCACGTGCCGAGCGCTGCGCCGACCACGATGCGTAAGGTCGCCGAACTCGCGGCCGTCGAGCTCGGCGCGCCGTGCAAGGTCAGCTCGATGCCGTACTGGGTGGTGTGGACGGCGGGCCTGTTCAACCCGTTCATCAAGGAGCTGCGCGAAACACAGCACCAGTTCCGCAAGCCGTTCGTCCTCGACTCGACCAAGGCCCAGCAAACCTTCGGACTGACGCCAGCGCCGTTACTCGACTCGATCCGCCTCGACCTCGCCAACGACGTCAA
>DATGFB010000171.1:0-7138 GCA_035309605.1 Jatrophihabitantaceae bacterium | reverse complement strand
ATCAGTTGCGATGCCGCCGTCCCGTGGTCGCCGTCCTCGACACCGGTTGCGGCACGCACCCGTGGCTCGACCCGTACGTGTTGAAGAACCCGTCGATCATGGGCGTGCCGTTGGGCCTGCAGGATCCGGGCACGGCGCCTGACAACACAGGCGTGATCGCCGATCCGTGGATCGGCCAGATCGACCCCGTCGCGGGCCATGGCACGTTCATCGCCGGGCTCATCCGCCAGACCTGTCCGGACGCGAACATCATGGCGATCCGCGTCATGGACAGCGAGGGCGCGGTCGCCGAGAGCGAACTGCTGAACGCCCTCAAGCGCCTGTACGCGCGGCAATGCCTGGCGCAAGCCGCGAACGACGCCCGCGGCGTCATCGACGTCGTCAGCCTGTCGCTGGGCTACTACCACGAACTGCCCGAGGACTGGTCGTTCGATCCGCAGCTCATGTACCCGCTGCGTGGATTGAGCGAATGTGGCGTGTCTGCGGTCGTCGCTGCCGGCAACGACTCGACGGACCGCCCGATGTTCCCTGCCGCGTTCTATCCGCACGCGGGTGGTGTGCTCGGTTCGCTCGAACACGACTGCGTGCCGTTGATCAGCGTCGGCGCGCTCAACCCCGACCGCACGATCGCGCTGTTCAGCAACGCCGGATCGTGGGTGGCGTGTCACTACCCGGGCTCGGGCCTGGTGAGCACGTTCCCCGTCACCTTCGACGGAGCCGATCAGCCGAGCATCCGCTTCTATGCACCGGGCGACGGCTGGCGAGGCACCATCGACCCGGACGACTTCAGCGCCGGCTTCGGCGTGTGGAGCGGAACGTCGTTCGCGGCGCCGATCCTCGCCGGCGAGATCGCCCAGCAGCTCTTCTCGGGCAAGTGCGGTTCCATCGATCCGGCCGACAAGGCGTCGACGGTCGACCGCACCTGGAACGCCGTCACGGCGTGCATCGGAGTGACGAGGCCATGATCCAAGCCGGCGCCGCACCCGAGACCCTCGCGTCGCGGGCCGCCGTGCTGTTCTCGGCGTTCCGCGCCGGCGACGAGGCGAAGATGGCCGAACTCGTCGGACTGCTCACACCTATCCTCTGGCACACCGTGCGCGCGCAGCGGCTCGATCGCGAGTCGGCCGAGGACGTGTTGCAGTCGGTGTGGCTCGCGCTGGTGCGCAGTGCGGAGTCGATCAACGACGCGCAGGCCGTGCTGCAGTGGTTGATCGTCGCGGCGCGCCGCGAGGCGTGGCGGGTCGTCAAGCGCGAAGACCGCACGGAGGCGCGCGACTTCGAGGACGACGAGTTCGTCGCGCCGCGATTCGACCGACCCGAAGAAGTCGTACTGCGCAGCGACGGTGACAGCCGGCTCTGGCAGCACATCGCGCGCCTGCCCGAACGCTGCCAGGCACTCTTGCGCGTCATCGCGTTCGCCGATCGTCCCGACTATGCGGCTGTGGCCGATTCCCTCGGCATGCCGGTCGGCAGTATCGGCCCGACTCGCGGCCGTTGCCTGGCCAAGCTGCGTGCGCAGCTGGCACTCGACCCCGGATGGGAGAACTGATGTCCACCCCCCGCCGGCCCAGCATGGACGAACTGGCCAACTCCCCGCTCGATGCCGAGGACGCTCGCGTGCTCGATCGCGTCGCCACGGTCTACGACACTCTCGACCCCGTACCGGACGGTCTCGTGGAGCGCATCCAGTTCGGCATCACGCTCGACGCGCTGCATGCAGAGATTGCCGAGCTGCAACGCAGTGGCGATCTCGTCGGCGTACGCGGCGACGACGTCACCGAGGCGCAGACGATCACGTTCACCAGCGCCAGCCTCACGACCATGGTCACCGTGACTCCGACCGGCAGTGACCGGGTCCGCATCGACGGCTGGATCACACCGGGTGCGGACGTGTCGATCGAGCTGCGCACCGCCGAGGGCACACAGACCACGACAGCGGACGAGGACGGCCGGTTCGTGCTCGACGACCTGCCGCACGGCTACGCGCAATTCGTGATCCGTCCGCCGTCGGGCAGCGGCCAGCCACCCGTGGTGACGCCCTCTATCCAGCTCTAGGCGGGACCTGGGAGCGTGTCGGCATGCCGGCGCGCGCTGCGAGTACTGACAACGCGCTGGCGCGCCTTGCCGAATCACATCGCATCGCCGCCGAGCTGATGAACTCCGGTCAGCCTGCAGTCGCCTCCCGCGATCTCAAGGCACTGCTGCGCGCACTCGACCGCATGACGGCGACCAAGGCCGTCATGACTTTGCGGACGAGGGTCCTGGTCACGCTGGCGAAGGTCGATCTCGAGCTGAAAGGCACCGCTGCCGGGATACGGCGGCTCGACGAAGCAGTTCGGCTTGCTCCGCTCGCGTCGCGCGAACTCCTCACGTCCATCCACAACCAACGTGGTGTGTTGCTGCTGCGCTCCGGTCAGTTCGGATCGTCGATCGCGGAGTTCGACGAGGGTGAGCGTTGGTTCGAGACGGCCTCGCTGCTGGATCGGGCGAACATCCTGCTCAACCGCTCGACCGCGTTGATGATGACCGGCAGCTTGAGACCGGCCGCGCGCGACCTCGCACGGCTCACCACGATGGCGGAACGGCACGACGCCATCGAGCTGCAGAGATTCCGGGCGATGGCCCTGCACAACCACGGCTACCTTCGCTTCCTGCTCGGAGATCTCCCGGGTGCGTTGGGACTGATGACGCAGTCGGCCGGCCTGCTGACAAGCGATGGCCAGGAGGTCACGCTGCTCGATCGGGCGAGGGTGCTTCTGGAGGCCGGCCTGGTCGCGGAGTCCGACGCACGACTCGCGGAGGCCGCCGAACTCGCGCGCGTGCACCACTTGTCGCAGGACCTCGCGGAGATCGAGTTGGAACGCGCCCGGTGCGCGCTTGTCCGCGGCGACGTGTCGGCAGCGCGCCGGCTCGCCGGCTCAGCGCGCGATCGGTTCCGGCGCCGGGGTAGTGACACGTGGAGGCGCAGTGCGGAACTGATCCTGCTCCAGGGCGACATCGCTGCGGGGCGGCCCGGTCGCAGATTGCTTGCGCCCGCACTTCGGCTGCGCAGCGAGTTCGATGACGCAGGGTTGCATATGCCGTCCCGTATGGCGGTCTTGCTGGCAGCGGAGGCAGCGCTGTCGGCGGGCGAGGTGGAACGCGCCGCCGAGCTCGCCTCCGCGATCGGTTCGACGCGCCGCGATCCGATCACCGCGCGGCTGCACGCCAGCTACGTCAAGGCAGCGTTGCGGCGTCATCAGGGGCAGACGGCAGCAGCGTCGCGCGAGGCACGCCGCGGACTGGCGGAACTGACCGCGTACCAAGCGACGTTCGGCAGCATCGACCTGCAAACCGCCGCGGCCGTACACGGACGTCGGCTTGCCGAACTCGACGTGGCGATCGCGCTCGACGGCGGACGCGCGGCGAACGTACTGCGCGCTGCTGAGCTGGCACGCGCCGCGTCCAACCGACTGCCCACGGTGCGGCCCCCGGCTGATCGCGAAACGGCTGACCTGCTCGCTGAGCTGCGTCGCACCGCGGAGTCGTTGCACGCTACGCAGGACCGCGACGAGTCGGCCGCGCTGCAGCGCCGCAGGCGACACCTGGAAGGCCAGATCGCGGCGCGCGGTTGGACGCTCACCGGACCGGGCGAAGCGCGAGCTGCCGCAACCGTCGACGAGATCCGCGCGACGGCACAGAGAACAGGCAGTGCGCTCGTCACCTTCGTCGAAGCGCGCGGCGCGCTGCACGCCGTGGTCGTGGACGACGCCGTGCGGTTGCACGCGCTCGGCTCCGCGGCAGAGCGAACGGAGCAGGTCCGGCGCGCGCGTGCCGACCTGGACGTGCTCGCGCAGCCGAGCCTGCCCGCCGCGATGCGCGATGCGGTACGCGCGTCGCTAGAGCGCTCGATGCGCGCGCTCGACTCGGCGCTCATCGCACCGCTCGGTGTCGACGGACGCCGGCTCGTCGTCGTGTCGACCGGTGTGTTCGGCCAACTGCCGTGGAGCGGGCTGCCGTCGCTGCGCGGCGTACCGATCGTCGTGGCGCCGTCGGCGACGTCGTGGTTGTCCGCGCTGAGCGCACCGCGTCGGCGCAAGCGCAGCACGGTCGCGCTGTCCGGTCCCGGCGTCCCGTACGGCGATCGCGAAGCGAAGAGTGTTGCCTCGTCGTGGACGGATGCTGATGTCCGCTCCGGGAGCGAGGCCGATCGCCGCTCATTGGTCGACGCTCTGAGCAAGGCCGCCGTCGTGCACGTCGCTGCGCACGGAGTGCACCAGACCGAGAACGCGATGTTCTCCTCGCTTCGCATGGCCGACGGCCTGGTGTTCGCGCACGAACTCGACCGCACTCGACGAACGGCTGAACACGTCGTGCTGTCCGCGTGCGAACTCGGCTTGGCGACCGTGCGTCCCGGCGACGAGGCGCTCGGCCTGATGAGCGTCCTGCTTCGTCTCGGCACGCGCAGTGTGGTCGCAGGCGTGGCGCGAGTGAACGACGAGGTCGCGTCCGACGTCATGGCTGCTTATCACCGGCAGCTCGCGAGCGGTGTCGACTCCGCCACCGCGCTTGCCGACGCGCTTGCCGCGACCGACGCGATCGCCCCGTTCGTCTGCTTCGGCTCCGCGTGGCGGGCGTGAGCGGATTTGGAGCGCGGACGAGCCGTCGCGTACCGTAGGTCGCTGATCCACCCGAAGACCGCTGGTCGCGGCGTGCGCACACGTCGTGGAAAGCCTCCGGAGCGCCGGAGCGGCCCGCGCAGGATGGACGGTTCGGCATCTGCCGCCCCGTGCGCCCTGCGCCGGGGCGTTTCCTTTCTCCGTCGGCTAACCAGCCTGACGTTGCAGAAAGGAGGTAGCACATGCCGACTTCCGAGAAGGCCACCGCCGTCGCCGAGATCGCGGACCACTTCACCAACTCGTCCGCCGTCGTGATCACCGAGTACCGCGGACTCACGGTCAAGCAGGTCACCGATCTGCGTCGCGCACTCGGCCGCAGCACGACGTACGCGGTCGTCAAGAACACGCTCACCAAGCGCGCCGCGGCCGACGCCGGCATCGCGATCGACGACGCTCTGTTGCAGGGCCCGACGGCGATCGCGTTCGTCACCGGCGACCCGGTCGAGGCGGCCAAGGGGCTGCGTGACTTCGCGCGGGCCAACCCGCTGCTCGTGATCAAGGGCGGCGTGCTCGACGGCAAGACGCTCACCGCCGCCGAGATGGCCAAGATCGCCGACCTCGAGTCGCGCGAGGTGCTGCTTGCCAAGCTCGCCGGTGCGCTCAAGGCGCTGCCGACGCGTGCGGCCGGGCTGTTCCAGGCACCGCTCGCGCAGATGGCCCGCCTGGCGAAGGCGCTCGAAGAGACCAAACCCGCTGCTGTCGCCGACGCCGCACCTGCGGTCGAGGAATCGACGGACGTACCGGCCGAGGCGCCCGCAGTGGCACCCGCTGAGGCCGACACCGCTGAGGCTCCCGAAGCCGAGGCCGACACCGCTGAGGCTCCCGCAGCCGAAGCCGAGGTCGCTGAGGCTCCCGCAGCCGAAGCCGCCGAGGACGCTGCGACGCCCGAGGCAACCGAAGCTCCCGCCGAGCCGGCGGAGTAACCACCCAAGCCGGCTTCACCGGCGAGCATGAAGAAAGGAAGCCAACAATGGCGAAGCTCAGCACCGACGAGCTGCTCGACGCGTTCAAGGAGATGACGCTGCTCGAGCTCAGCGAGTTCGTGAAGCAGTTCGAGGACACCTTCGACGTCACGGCTGCCGCGCCCGTCGCGGTTGCCGGTGTCGCGGCTCCGGCCGCGGGTGGCGGTGGCGGCGACGCCGCTGCTGCCGAGGAGAAGGACGAGTTCGACGTCATCCTCGAGGCCGCGGGCGACAAGAAGATCCAGGTCATCAAGGAGGTGCGCACGCTCACGAACCTCGGTCTGAAGGAGGCCAAGGACCTCGTCGACGGCGCGCCGAAGCCGCTCCTGGAGAAGGTCAACAAGGAGGCCGCCGACAAGGCGAAGGAGGCCCTCGAGGCCGCCGGCGCCACCGTCAGCGTCAAGTAAGACAGCCGCGAAGGGGCGGGTCGCTAACGCGGCCCGCCCCTTTTCGCGCTGTCTTACCCCCGATGATCAAGGAGCTACAGCTGTCAGGGCGACCATTCGGCCATGATCATCGCGGGGGGAGGTCGAGCAGGGCGCGGAGCTCGGCGGACCACTCGATCGCGCCGACCGATTCGCCGCCGCCGAGGACCGGCACCGTCGCCTGCTCGCGAACGACGGGCGCGTCCACGTTCCAGTAGCTGAGCGCGGCGGCGAGCAACGGGCCGAGGGCTCGCGCGCTTCCGTCATCGGCTTTGACCGCGAACGCGCGCCCGTCCGGCAGCGCGGCGCCCCACACGCATTCGGCGCCGTCCTTGCAGATGAAGCCCGGGACGCCCGCGAGGAACGCCGTCACCGCTCGTCCGGTCCCGCCAACAAGCCGCGGATATGCCCGCATCGCGTCGCGGACGCGCGCTTCGGACGTCCCGTCCGCCGCCGTCGCAATCGTGGCGAACGCGTGCGCCAATCCGCGCAGCGACACCGCGAACGCGGGAGCGCCGCAACCGTCGACCGATACATCGCGCGCCGCCTCGCCGCACAACCGCTCGACCGTCGCCCGCGCGAGCACCTGCAGCGGATGCGCGACGTCCGGATAGCTCGCGATCGGCCAGCCGTTGCGCACACAGGTCGCGACCATGGCCGCGTGCTTGCCCGAGCAGTTGTGGCATACCGCGGCAGGTGCGCCGCCGGCGCGCACCCAGGCGAGCAGTGCATCGGGACCGCTCGGCAACGCCGCCGGGCAGCGCAACGCCGACTCGTCCACCCCGGCCGCGGCGAGCATCGCGCGCACACCGGCGATGTGCACGTCCTCGGCGTCGTGGCTGCCCGTGGCGAGCGCGACCCACTCGGCGGCACCGGAGAATCCGGCGTCGAGCAGCGCGACGGCCTGCACCGGCTTGAGGCACGAGCGAGGAAACATCGTCGCGTCCGGATCGCCCGCCGACGCCTCGACCGCACCGGACGCGTCGAGCAGGACGAAGTCGCCGCGGTGATGCGACTCGACGACGCTGCCGCGCCGCACTTCGAGCAGCACCGGGGGATCGGCCGGCACTACGTCGTGTCCTCGAACAACGCC
>DATGFB010000170.1:0-11881 GCA_035309605.1 Jatrophihabitantaceae bacterium | reverse complement strand
AAGATCGCGGAGGACGCGGGCGCGGTGGCCGTCATGGCGCTCGAGCGCGTGCCCGCCGACATCCGCGCACAGGGCGGTGTGTCGCGGATGAGCGACCCGGACATGATCGACGGCATCATCAGCACGGTCTCGATCCCGGTCATGGCGAAGGCGCGTATCGGGCACTTCGCCGAGGCCCAGGTGCTGCAGGCACTCGGCGTCGACTACATCGACGAATCCGAGGTCTTGACGCCGGCCGACTACGCGAACCACATCGACAAGTGGCACTTCACCGTGCCGTTCGTGTGTGGCGCGACGAACCTCGGCGAGGCGTTGCGGCGTATCACCGAGGGTGCGGCGATGATCCGCTCGAAGGGTGAGGCCGGCACCGGCGACGTGTCGAACGCCGTGACACACATGCGCACGATCCGTGCCGAGATCCGCAGGCTCGGATCGCTTCCCGAGGACGAGCTGTACGTGGCGGCGAAGGAACTGCAGGCGCCGTACGAACTCGTGGCCGAAGTGGCGCGCGCGGGCACGTTGCCGGTCGTGCTGTTCACAGCCGGCGGCATCGCGACACCGGCCGACGCGGCGATGATGATGCAGCTCGGTGCCGAGGGCGTGTTCGTCGGTTCCGGCATCTTCAAGTCGGGCAACCCCGCGCAGCGCGCGGAGGCGATCGTGAAGGCGACGACCTTCTACGACGATCCCGACGTCGTCGCGAAGGTTTCGCGCGGTCTCGGTGAGGCGATGGTCGGCATCAACGTCGACGACATCCCGCAACCACACCGGCTCGCTGAGCGTGGTTGGTAGCGCTGAGCGCTCGTCCGCGGATCGGTGTCCTCGCGCTACAAGGTGACGTTCGCGAGCACACCCGCATCCTGACCGAGTTCGGTGCGGACGTCGTCACGGTGCGCCGCGAGACCGAACTGAAGGATGTCGACGGCCTCGTGCTGCCCGGTGGCGAGTCGACGACGATGGTGAAGCTCGCGAGGGCCTTCGACCTGCTCGAGCCGCTGCGCTCGCGGATCGCGGCCGGAATGCCGACCTACGGTTCGTGCGCCGGGATGATCCTGCTCGCCGATCGCATCGACGACGGCGGCTCGCCGCTCGACGAGACGTTCGGCGGTATCGACATGACCGTGCGCCGCAACGCGTTCGGCCGGCAGGTCGACTCGTTCGAGGAGGACGTCGACATCGAGGGCATCGAGGGTGGGCCGCTACGCGCCGTGTTCATCCGCGCGCCGTGGGTGCAGGACGTGGGACCCGGTGCCGCGGCCATCGGCCGGGTCGATGCCGAGGACGGCGCCGGTAGGATCGTGGCAGTTCGCCAGCGCCATCTGCTGGCCACGTCCTTCCACCCCGAGCTGACCGGGGACGGACGCGTACATCGGTACTTCTGCGAGATGGTGAGGCACTCGTCGTGAGTGGGCATTCCAAGTGGGCCACGACCAAGCACAAGAAGGCGGTCATCGACGCCAAGCGCGGCAAGCTGTTCGCCAAGCTCATCAAGAACATCGAGGTCGCGGCGCGCACCGGCGGCGGCGACCCGGACGGCAACCCGACGCTCTACGACGCGATCCAGAAGGCACGCAAGAACTCGGTGCCGATGGACAACATCGATCGTGCAGTCAAGCGTGGCTCGGGCGCTGAAGCCGGCGGGTCCGACTGGCAGACCATCATGTACGAGGGGTACGGCCCGAGCGGCGTCGCCGTGCTGATCGAGTGCCTCACCGACAACCGCAACCGCGCTGCGATGGAAGTGCGTACCGCGATGACGCGCAACGGCGGATCGATGGCCGATCCGGGCTCGGTCGCCTACCTGTTCAATCGCAAGGGCGTCGTGATCGTGCCGGACAACGGCCTCGGCGAGGACGACGTGCTCATGGCGGTGCTCGACGCGGGCGCGGAAGAGGTCAACAACCTCGGCGACTCGTTCGAGGTCGTGAGCGAAGCGGGCGACCTGGTGCCGGTACGCACCGCGTTGCAGCAGGCCGGCATCGACTACGAGTCGGCCGAGATGTCCTTCCTGCCGACCGTGCAGGTTCCGCTCGACGAGGACGGCGCGCGCAAAGTGCTCCGTCTCATCGACACGCTCGAAGACCTCGACGACGTGCAGAACGTCTACGCCAACTTCGACGTCAGCGACGAAATCCTAGAAGCAGTAGAGCTGGCCTAACGGCCCCCTAACGGCCCTTCGGGCCGTACGCCGCGCGCCTGCGCGCTCGGCCCCCTAACGGCCCTTCGGGCCGTACGCCGCGCGCCTGCGCGCTCGGCGTGGTTGCGGCCGACCTGGCGCTTCGCGCCAGATGCGCAAGTGCCCGTTCGGGCACGCGCATGGCCGCGCTCTTCGCGCGAGCGCTCATCGCGTCGTGCGGACTTCTACAACCGTTCGCTGGCGAAGTTGAGTTGTGCTGCTGCTTGGCTGCGCCAGTAGGTGGCGTCGTGGCCGCCGGGTTCGATGCCTCCGGCGGGGGTGGGAGACAGCGCTGCGCGCAGGTCGCGCGTGACCGGCGCGAAGCCGTCGCTCGCACCGCAGTCGATGCGCAGCGCCATGCCGCGCAGCCGTCGGAGGTGTCCGAACACCGAGTTCGCGTCGAAGTCGGCCGCGTCGTCGAACGCGCCGGGTGCGCTCTGCGCGGCCTCGTGCCAGATCGCCGGACTCTCGGCGATCGCCACCGCGCACCGTGCCGCGCCGAGTTGCCCGGCCAGATACAGCGCGCCGTAGCCGCCCATGGACCAACCGAGCAACCCGAGGCGGCCGACGTCGAGGCCGTGCGAGGCGAGCAGCGGCACGAATTCGTCGGTCACCATCGCCGCCGCGTTCTCGCCGCGGCGCGGGTGCCAGTACGAGTGGTCGCCGCCGTCCACGCTGGCGATCACGAACGGTCGCGCGCCGCCGGCGACCGCCGAGGCGAGGAAGCGGTCGAGATGCAAGGTGCCGAAGGCATCGGTGTGATCTTCGCCCCGCCCGTGCAGCGCGAGGAGAACCGGTAGTCGGGTGCCGGTGCCGTTCGGTGGGTAGCTGATCGCCCAGCCGGTACGTGCGCCGCCGCGCGCGGCCGACACGAAGCTTCCATCCAGCTGTGGCCCCGGCGCCCGCCGCGGCACACCTGCCGGGAGGCCACCGCGAGTGAGCTCCACGCCGAGGGCGCCGGCGCCCGCGACACCGGCGGCACCGATGAGCAACTCGCGGCGGGATATCTGCACGTCAGAGCGGCTGTTTCTGCCAGAACCGGAAGACCTGCCGGCCGATCTCCGCGGTGATCCGGTCCAGCCCGGAGATCTCGTAGGCCCGGTACACGAGGTTGAAGAACGCCGTGTTGATCTGCTGTACCTGCAGCAGCACGAACACGCCGAGCAGACCCCACGGCTTGACCGGTTCGGCGCCGCGCACTGTTTCCGGTGCGAGATAGGGCTCGAGGATCGCCCAGCCGTCGAGCCCGGGCACGGGCAGCAGGTTGAAGATCGCCGCAGTCACCTGCAGCAGGCCGAAGAACGCGAGTCCGGTCCAGAACCGGACGTGGTCGCTGTGCGGCAGTTCGGCGTGTACGACCGCGAGCGTGCCGATCGCGAGCGCGAGGTTGACGAGCGGACCGGCCGCGGCCGCAAGACTCTGCGACGCGCGCGTGCGGAACGCGTGCCGGTGCAGATACACCGCGCCGCCGGGAAGCCCGAATCCGTACGCGACGATGAACAGCAGCGGCAACAGGATCGACAGCACGGGGTGCGCGTAGCGCAGCGGGTTCAGCGTCAAGTAGCCCGCGGCCTCGACGCTGCGATCACCCGCGCGGAACGCCGCGTACGCGTGCGCGAACTCGTGCAGCGAGAGCGACACGATCCACAGTGCGAGGACCATGACGAAGACGGCGAGGTCGCCGGCCCGCGAACCTGCGGAGTTGTCGCGCCACGCGAGCACACCCGCAACGGCCGCGATCGCGACTACACCGAGGAACACCGAGCTGGGCCGGACTGCCCGCGTGCGGCGTCGGGTGAGGTCGTCCCAGCTCATCTCGCGCACGGTACGGGAAGGCGCATCGGTTCCCGCGTGTCGCGGGCTGTGTCGCGCGAGGCCGACCCGTAGGCTTCGAACGACCGTTCGACGTGGTGAGCTGGAGGCGAGGCTGAGTGCGCGTCCTCGGAGTCGATCCAGGACTCACCCGCTGCGGCATAGGCGTCGTCGACGGCGCGCCGGGCCGTGCGCTCCGGATGATCCACGTCGAGGTCGTCCGCACCGCGGCGAACGCTCCGCTCGGCGAGCGACTCGTCGTGCTCGACGCGGCGTTGACCGACGCAATCGCGCGTTTCGCACCCGACGTCGTCGCGGTCGAGCGCGTGTTCAGCCAGCACAACGTGCGCACCGTGATGGGTACCGCGCAGGTGTCGGGCGTCGCCATCCTCGCCGCGACCCGCGCGGGGTGTGCGGTCGCGATGCACACGCCGAGCGAGGTGAAGGCCGCGGTGACCGGCTCAGGACGCGCCGGCAAGGACCAGGTCGGCAACATGGTGGGTCGGCTGCTGCGGCTCGCGGACGTTCCCGAGCCGGCCGATGCCGCTGATGCGCTCGCGCTCGCGATCTGCCACGTGTGGCGGGGCAACGCGCAGAACCGGCTGCGTGCGGCCGTGGAGGCGTCGCGATGATTGCGAGCGTTCGCGGCACGGTGGCGGCCCTCGGCCCGGACGGCGTCGTGGTCGAGGTGGGTGGTGTCGGCCTGTCCGTGTCGTGCTCGCCAGGCACGCTGGCGCGATTGCGGGTCGGTGAGCAGGCCCGGCTTGCGACCAGCCTGGTCGTGCGCGAGGACTCGCTCACCCTCTACGGCTTCGCCGACGACGACGAACGCTCGCTGTTCGAGCTGTTGCAAACCGCGAACGGCGTCGGGCCCAAGCTCGCGCAGACCATGCTCGCGGTGCACCCGCCGCGCGAGCTGCGCCGCGCCATCGCCACCAGCGACTTCGCGGCGCTCACCACCGTCCCCGGCATCGGTCGCAAGGGCGCCGAGCGCATCGTGATCGAACTGCGTGACCGCATCGGTTCGATCGACTCCGGCACACCGCACGATCTGTCCGGACTGACCGCGGTGGCGCCGTGGCGCGATCAGCTTGCGCACGCACTTGCCGGCCTCGGCTTCTCCGGCAAGGAGGCCGGTGAGGCGATCGACGTGGTCGCGGGCGACGTCTCGGACGACACGCCTGACGTCGCCGCGCTGCTTCGCCGCAGCATTCAGCTGCTGGGCCGGGCACGATGACGCCGGACGAGGACCTCGTCTCGCCGCTGGCCGCCGGGGACGAGCGCGAGATCGAGGCGAGCCTGCGCCCCAAGCGGCTCGCCGACTTCGTCGGTCAGGCGAAGGTGCGCGAGCAGTTGCATCTCGTCCTGGAGAGCGCACTGCGCCGCCGCCGGCCGCCCGATCACGTCCTGCTGTCCGGTCCGCCGGGTCTCGGCAAGACCAGCCTGGCGATGATCATCGCCGCCGAATTGGGTGCGCCGATCCGGATCACCAGCGGGCCGGCGATCGAACGCGCGGGCGACCTCGCGGCGCTGCTCACGAGTCTCGTCGACGGCGAGGTGCTGTTCATCGACGAGATCCACCGCATCGCACGTCCGGCCGAAGAAATGCTCTACATGGCGATGGAGGACTTCCGCGTCGACGTCATCGTCGGCAAAGGTCCTGGGGCGACCGCCATCCCGCTCGACCTCGCGGCGTTCACGCTCGTCGGCGCGACGACTCGCGCGGGCCTGCTGACCGGGCCGTTGCGCGACCGCTTCGGCTTCACCGGACACATGGATTTCTATGCCGCTGAGGAGCTGGAGCAGGTGCTGCGTCGCTCCGCCGATCTGCTCGGCGTCACGCTCCGCCCGGACGGGGGAGCCGAGATCGCGTCGCGCTCGCGCGGCACACCGCGCATCGCGAACCGGCTGCTGCGCCGGGTGCGCGACTATGCGGAGGTCCGTGCCGACGGCGTCGTCACGCAAGACATCGCCCACGCGGCGCTTGCGGTGTACGACGTCGATCCGCTCGGCCTCGACCGCCTCGACCGCGCGGTGCTCGACGCGCTGGTGCGCCGCTTCGGCGGCGGCCCGGTCGGTGTCGGCACGCTCGCCGTCGCGGTCGGCGAAGAGAGCGAGACGGTGGAGGAGGTCGCCGAGCCGTTTCTCGTGCGCGCCGGCCTGCTCGCGCGTACCCCGCGCGGGCGGGTGGCCACGCCGGCGGCCTGGCAACACCTCGGCATGAGCGCCCCGCCGGGCGCACGGACCCTGTTCGACGCGTAGCGGAAGGGCCCGCCGAGTCGACCGGGGCTGGGCGACCGGCGGCGGCCTAGACTGGCCGCGTCATCCGGGTATCAGCAGTCGGGAAATCTGCGCATGTGGCCCTACCTCATCGTGCTCGTCGTTCTCTTCGTGCTGCTCTTCTTCGGGCAGGCCAGACGGCGCCGGCAACTCGCCGAGGAGATGGTCCGGCTCGACCAGATCGGATTCGGCGACGAAGTGATGACCACATCGGGCTTGTACGGCACGGTCGTCGGCCGTAACGACGACGGCACCGTGCAACTGGTCATCGCGCCCGGCGTCGAGGTGAAGTGGGCGCTAGCCGCGCTGCGCCAGCCCGAGTCGCTGGCCGAGCGCTACCGCAAGGGGTTCGACCAGGCCGTGGCCGACGACGACCCGGACGACCCGGAGCGCCCGACGACCTAGCCCGCGTCCGCTCAGCGGCTTCGGTCATACTGTCCTGCGAACCGCGGCGCCGCTGCCGTTCGCGGGCATCCGTAGCCCGGCCGCACGGAGGCTTTCTGGCGGCGACCTGAATCGAGGAGACACAACCCCGTGGCACCACCTGCCGGAACGCTGCGCGTCGGGCGCTACTTCCTCGCGCTGGTCCTGATCCTGGCCGTGCTGTACACGATCGTGTTCTGGCCGGGGACGCGGCACACGCCCAAGCTCGGCATCGATCTGGTCGGTGGCACCGAGGTCGTGTTCACGGCCAAGACGCCGAACAATACGACGCCGTCGAAGTCGGCGATGAGCCAGGCGAAAACGATCATGACCAACCGGGTCAACGGCACCGGCGTCACGCAGGCGACGGTCGCGATCCAGGGCAGCAATCAGCTCATCGTCGACATCCCCAAGAGCAGCCACACCGACGTCGCGGCGCTCGGCAAGGCGGCGGTGCTCTCGATGCGCGGCGCTGTCATGCCGCCGCAGGCAGTCGCCTGCACGGGAACGTCGGTGCCGAGTTCGAGCACGCCGAATTCGACGTCGTCGGGCTCGGCGACGCCGACACCGTCGGCGTCTACGTCCGGCTCGGCTTCGGCGAAGGACGCGAGCACGCGAAAACTCGCTGCGCCGACGACGACCCCGACCACGCCGAAGCCGACTGCATCGCCCAACACGTCGGCATCGACATCGGCGTCCCCGGCGCCGAGCGCCTCGCCGACAGCACCCAAGTGCGTCGCGAACCCGTTCGCCGCGTTGAAGTTCCCGATCCCGAACGCGGAGAAGTGCGGAGACAACACGTCGCCGAAGCCGTGCATCGCGTACTCGACTCTCGCCCAGCAGCAGCAGCAGCAATTGCAGCAGGCGCTCGCGACGACCGACTGCGCAGCGGCATCCAACCAGTCCGACACCGCATCGACCTACATCGCGTGTGAGGACCTCGGCGGCGGTGCGAGTCTTGCTTATCTGCTCGGCCCGACGATCGTCGCCGGCCGGCAGATCTCGACGGCGTCGGCGCAGGCGCCGAACACCAGCCAAGGCCAAACCGAGTGGACGGTCGTGCTGACGCTGAAGGACAGCGGGCAGTCCGCGTGGGGCAAGTGGACGAGTGCACACAACCTCGGCGGCGCGAACGCGACGGTCCCGAGCGCGACGACGTGCGCGGTGACGTCGACGCCGTGCTCGGTGTACGTGGCGTTCGTGCTGGACGGCCAGGTGATCTCGGCGCCCGGCACCGAGGAGCCGATCACCGGGCAGAACACCCAGATCAGTGGCAGCTTCACGTCGTCGTCGGCAAAGCGATTGGCCGACCAGCTCAAGTACGGCGCGCTGCCGTTGAGCTTCACCGCCGAGGACGCGGTCACCGTGTCGGCGACGCTGGGTTCGTCCCAGTTGAAGGCCGGCCTGCTGGCCGGCGGCATCGGCTTGATCCTCGTCGTCGTGTACTCGCTGCTCTACTACCGCGCGCTCGGCTTCGTCACCATCGCGTCGCTGCTGGTATCGGGTGCATTGACGTACGGCGCGCTCGTCATGCTCGGCACGCAGATCGGCTTCACGCTGAGCCTGGCCGGCATTGCCGGTTTCATCGTCGCGATCGGTATCACGGCCGACTCGTTCGTCGTGTTCTTCGAACGCATGAAGGACGAAGTGCACGAGGGCAGATCGGCCCGTGTCGCGATTCCGCGCGCGTGGGTGCGTGCGCGGCGCACGATCCTGTCCGCCGACACGGTGTCGTTCCTCGCCGCGGCGATCCTGTACTACTTCGCAGCCGGTGACGTGAAGGGCTTCGCGTTCACGCTCGGCCTGTCGACCATCCTCGACCTGATCGTCGTGTTCCTGTTCACCCATCCGCTGGTGTCGTTGCTGTCGCGCGTGCGCTCGTTCGGTTCGGCGCGATTCACCGGGCTCGACGCGATTCGCGGGAGCGCCGATGCGGTTGCCACGGCTGCGCCGGCCCCACCCCGTCGCAGGGCTGGTTCCCGGCGACCGGGCGCCCGTGCCGACGAGCCGCACGAGGCTGCGGTGGCCGTGCTCGACGAGGCAGAGAGCGAGCCGGAGTCCGAGATCGAGCCCCGGGCTGACGCCGTACCCGACGTCGGGGACGAGCCCGACCAGGCCGGCGCGCTGAACGGCGATGACGTCGATGGCGACGGCGACGAATCCGCAGAGCGGCGCACGACCGCGCCGGCGCCGGGATCAGCCGCGGAGCGGGCAGCAGCGCGACGTGCCCGGCTGCGCGCAGAGAAGGACGAGAACAAGTGAGCGGCGCAATCAGGCGGCTGTATCGCGGCGACAACCGCTACCGGTTCATCGAGCGGCGGCGCCGGTGGTACACCGCGTCCGGTGTCATCATCGCGGCCTGCGTCATCAGCCTGATCTTCCGCGGCTTCAATTACGGCATCGAGTTCGCGGGCGGCACGCAGTTCCAGATCCTGACCTCCGGTACCTCGGTCACGACAACCGAGGTGAACGACGCGTTCAGGACGGCGAACGTCTCGTCTGCGGAGGCGGCGCAGGCGGTCGGCTCCGGGTCGACGAGGCAGATCCGGGTGCGCAGTGCGGCGCTCACACCTCCCGAGCAGCAGCGTGTCGTCGCGTCTGTCGCGAACTCGGTCCACGTGTCGCCGCTCAAGATCTCCACGCAGTCCGTCAGCTCGGTGTGGGGCCACGACATCACGGTCAAGGCGATCGAAGGACTCATCGTCTTCCTCATCGTGGTGTCGATATACATCTCGATCCGGTTCCAGTGGCGCATGGCGGTCGGCGGCATCCTCGCGTTGCTGCACGACCTCATCGTCGCGGCCGGCATCTACTCGATCATCGGCTTCGAAGTGACGCCGTCCACCGTGGTGGGCCTGCTGACCATCCTCGGTTTCTCGCTCTACGACACGGTCGTCGTGTACGACAAGGTCGCCGAGAATTCGCGCGACCTGCTCGCCGGTTCGCGCATGACGTACTCCGATGCCGCGAACCTTGCCGTCAACCAGACGCTCATGCGCTCGATCAACACGTCGCTGATCGCACTCTTGCCGGTCGCCGGGCTGTTGTTCGTCGGCGTGGGCCTGCTCGGTGTCGGCACGATCAAGGACCTCGCGCTCGTGCTGTTCGTCGGCCTTGCGTCGGGTGCGTACTCGTCGTTGTTCCTCGCGACGCCCATCGTCGTCGAACTGACCGAACGCGAACCCGCATACAAGGCGCTCGCGAAGCGCGTCGAGGCCAAGCGCAGCAGTGAGGCGGCGCGCGCCGCCGCTGCGGTGGCCGCCGAGCCGGCTATGGCGGGTGCGGACGCGCCCGCGCCGGCGCGCCGTGCCGGCGGTCCTGCGCCCGCGCCACGACCCGGCGCGCGGCCGCAACGCCGACGGCGGCGATGAACGACGCGCCCACGGGCGACGCCGGAGCCGAAACCGCTGCGCTGGTCGCTGCCCGGCTCCGGGACGTCCCGGACTTCCCGAAGCCGGGCGTCTTGTTCAAGGACATCGCGCCACTGCTCGCCGACGGCGCAGCGTTCCGCGCGTCGGTGCACGCACTCGCGTCGTTCGTCCGTGCGTCAGCTCCGGTAGATGTCGTCGCCGGCATAGAGGCACGCGGCTTCCTGCTTGCCGGCGCCTTGGCACACGAGTTCGGCTGCGGCCTGGTACCGGTGCGCAAAGCCGGCAAGCTGCCGCCGCCGACGGTTCGTCGCAGCTACACACTCGAGTACGGCACTGCCGAGATCGAGGTACCCGTAGGGGTGATCGACGGCGCGCGCGTGTTGATCGTCGACGACGTCCTCGCCACCGGCGGAACGATGCGCGCCGCGGCCGAGCTGGTTGCCGAAGCCGGCGGCGAAGTCGTGGGATTGGGCGTGCTGCTCGAACTCGGTTTCCTCGACGGAAGAGGCGCGCTGGCTGGGCTGGCGCCCGTGCATGCGCTGTTGCGGGTCTGAGCGTCCGGCGGGAACAACCGGCGCAGCCTTAGACTTAGCAGAGGTACTACAACGGAGGGGGCACAGCTGACGACAGACGCCGCTGCGACACCTCAGACGCAGCCCGTCCCCGCCGCGGACGCCGCGCCATCTATAGCGCCCGTGGCGGTATCAGCCGCGCCGTCCACAACCTCTGCTGCCCCATCCGCAACCTCGGCAGCGCCTGTGGCAGCAACCAAGCCACCTGCACCCGGCGCGTCTACCGTGCCGGATACCGGCATCTCGGACGTAGAACTCACCGGTACCCATCGGCGCCGGGTACGCGACCGGTTGGCCCGGCGCCTCATCGCCAACCCGCGCCAGTCGGCGATCAAGCCAGTGCTCGAGCCGCTGCTCGCCGTGCATCGCAGCGCGCACCCGAAGGTCGACGCCCGTCTGCTGCAACGTGGCTACGACGTGGCGGAGGAGTGCCACCGTGGCCAGCTGCGCAAGAGCGGCGACCCGTACATCACCCATCCGCTCGCGGTGGCGACGATCCTCGCCGAGCTCGGCATGGACACGACCACACTCGTCGCGGCGCTGTTGCACGACACTGTCGAGGACACCGGGCTGACGCTCGACGACATCAACGCGGGGTTCGGCTCGGAGGTCGCGCACCTCGTCGACGGCGTCACCAAGCTCGACAAGGTCAAGTTCGGTGAGGCGGCCGAGGGCGAGACGATCCGCAAGATGATCGTCGCGATGGCGCGCGACCCGCGCGTCCTCGTCATCAAGCTCGCCGACCGGCTGCACAACATGCGCACGCTGCGCTTCCTGCCGCCCGAGAAGCAGGAGCGCAAGGCACGTGAGACGCTCGAGGTGCTCGCGCCACTCGCGCATCGCCTCGGTATGAACACCGTCAAGTGGGAACTCGAAGACCTCGCGTTCGCGACGCTGTACCCGAAGCGCTACGACGAGATCGTGCGGCTCGTCGCCGAACGCGCGCCGTCGCGCGACACGTACCTGTCCGAGGTGATCGAGCGGATCAGCAGCGACCTGCGCGACGGTGGCATCAAGGCCGAGATCACCGGCCGGCCGAAGCATTACTACTCGATCTATCAGAAGATGATCGTGCGCGGCCGCGAGTTCACCGACATCCACGACTTGGTCGGCATTCGCGTGCTCATCGCCAGCGAGCGCGACTGCTACGCGACCCTCGGCGTCATCCACGCGAACTGGCAGCCGGTGCCCGGCCGGTTCAAGGACTACATCGCGATGCCGAAGTTCAACATGTACCAGTCGCTGCA
>DATGFB010000169.1:0-4619 GCA_035309605.1 Jatrophihabitantaceae bacterium | reverse complement strand
TGCGTGATCGCCGTCAGCAAGTCGTCGACCGAGAACGCGGCCGAGAGCGCGAAGTGCAGCTCGGCGATCTCGGCGGCGGAGTGCTCGCTGGCGTTCGCGATCTCGACGACGTCGAGCAGCAAGAACTCGTTGAGGAGCTCGCCCAGTCGCAGCGCCAGTTCGCGTGGCAGACCTACGCCGACGAGCCGGTCGACCTCGGTGTGCAGGTTCTCGACCTCGACGCCGCGCAGCAGGGTGGTGATGCGCGGACCGAGTTCGCGCACCGTCGGGCGGAACCGCTCGACCTCGGCGGCGACGTCGGTGATCGGGTAGCGGACGTCGACGAGCCAGCGCGTCGCGCGGTCGATGAGCCGGCGGATCTCTTGATATCCGGTGTGTTGCGCCGACGTCGGCACGACGTTGTCGAGCGCCTCGATCGCCGCCCACAGCTCGGGCAGCCCGAACACCTCGCGAGTGACTGCGTACGCGCGCGTGATCGTGGCAACGTCCGAGCCGGTCTCCTCGATCGCGCGATGCACGAACGTCGTGCCGCTTCGGTTGATCATGTCGTTGACGACGACGGTGGTCACGATTTCGCGGCTCAGTGGGTGATTGATGAGATCCGCGGCGAAGCGTTGTGCGACAGCGGGCGGGAAGTAGCTGGCCAGCGTGCGCTGGAACCATTGCTCGTCGGGCAGCGTCGAGTCCTCGACCTTCTGCATCAGCGAGATCTTCGAGTACGCGACGAGCACTGCGTTCTCGGGCGATACCAGACCCTCGCCGTGCGCCTCTCGTTCTTCGATCTCCTTGTCCGACGGCAGGAACTCGAGCGCGCGGTCGAGTTCGCCTTCGTCCGCGAGCGCTTGCATGAACCGGTGGTGCACTGAGATGAGGGCCGGGTCGAGCATGCGCGCCATGCCGAGCAGCACGTTCTGCCCGTAGTTGTCACGCAGCACGTGCGCGGCGACGTCCTCGGCCGCGGCGGCAAGCAGCCGGTTGCGCTCGTCCCTGTTGATCGTGCCCGCCGCGACCGCGCGGTCGAGCAGGATCTTGAGGTTGACCTCGTGGTCGGACGTGTCGACCCCGGCGCTGTTGTCGATCGCGTCGGTGTTGATGTGCCCGCCGTTGCGAGCGAACTCGATGCGGCCGAGCTGCGTGAAGCCGAGATTGCCGCCTTCACCGGCGACGCGCGCACACAACGCACTGCCGTCGACGCGCACCGCGTCGTTCGCCTTGTCGCCGACGTCGGCATTCGATTCGGTCGAAGCCTTGACGTAGGTGCCGATGCCGCCGTTCCAGAGCAGGTCGACCGGGGCGAGCAGGATCGCGCGGATGAGATCGGTCGGCGCGAGTTTGGTGGCGTGGTCGGCCAGGTTGAGCACCGCCGCGACTTGGGGCGTGATCGGTATCGCCTTCGCGGCACGTGAATACACGCCGCCGCCCTCGGAGATCACGGACGTGTCGTAGTCCGCCCACGACGAGCGCGGCAGCGCGAACATCCGTCGACGTTCCGCATACGAGCGGGCGGCGTCAGGATTCGGGTCGAGGAAGATGTGCCGGTGGTCGAACGCGGCCACCAACCGGATGTGTTCGGACAGCAGCATGCCGTTGCCGAAGACGTCGCCGGACATGTCGCCGATGCCGACGACGGTGAAGTCCTGCGTCTGCGTGTCGACGCCGAGTTCGCGGAAGTGGTACTTCACCGACTCCCACGCACCACGCGCGGTGATGCCCATCGCCTTGTGGTCGTAGCCGACGGAGCCACCGGACGCGAACGCGTCGCCCAGCCAGAAGCCGTACTCCTCGGCGATCGCGTTGGCGATGTCGCTGAACGTCGCGGTGCCCTTGTCCGCGGCGACGACCAGATACGGATCATCCGCGTCGTAACGGCGCGTCTGCGGCGGCGGCTGCACCGTCTGCACACCCTGGGCGCTCGTGACGTAGTTGTCGGTGAGGTCGAGCAGGCAGGAGATGAAGATGCGATAGCACGCGATGCCTTCGGCGAGCCACGCGTCGCGATCGGACGGATCGGGCAGTTGCTTGGCGACGAACCCGCCCTTCGCGCCGGTCGGCACGATCACCGCGTTCTTGACCATCTGCGCCTTGACCAGGCCGAGGACCTCGGTGCGGAAGTCCTCCCGGCGGTCTGACCAGCGCAGCCCGCCGCGTGCGACCGCGCCGAAGCGGAGGTGCACGCCCTCGACGCGCGGCGAGTACACCCATATCTCGAAGCGCGGCCGCGGGTTGGGCAGGTCGGGGACGAGACGCGGGTCGAGCTTGACCGCGATTGCGGTACGGCGGTTGCCCTGGCTGTCGGTGCGGTAGGCGTTGGTGCGCAGCGTCGCGTTCACCAGCCCGAGCAACGCGCGCAGGATGCGGTCCTGGTCGAGGCTCTCCACACCGGCCAGCATCGCCTCGATCTGGTCAGTGCGGCCGAGCTCGCCTTCGGTCACGGGGCGCTCGTCCGCGCGATCGGGGTCGAACCGCGACTCGAAGAGATCGACGAGGGCGACGGCGATCTCGCAGTGCTCGACGAGCGCCTGCTCGATGTAGCCCTGGCTGTACGTCGTGCCGGCCTGCCGCAGGTACTTGGCGTAGGCGCGCAGCACGTTGGCCTGCCACCACGTGAGCCGGGTACGCACGACGAGCGCGTTGAAGCCGTCCTGCTCGACCTGCTCGCGCCACAACAGCTGCAGGGCATCGATGACGTCCGCCGCGCGCGCGTCGTCGAAGTTCACGCCGGCCGGCAACCGCAGACCGAAGTCGTAGATCCACGTCTCCAGACGTGAACCGCCGGTGGGCGTGCGCGCGCCGACAAGTTCGATCTCGTACGGGCGCTCGTCGAGTACCTCGATGCCCATCTGCGTGAAGATCGGAAGTGCGCGCGCGAGTGACACCGATTGGCCGGTACGGAAGACCTTCAGCCGGCGGTCGGCCGCGTCGTCCTCATCGGGCGTGTAGAGGTGAAACGCCAGCCCGTCCTCGGCGGGCAACGACTCGAGCCGCGCGAGATCGCTCGCCGCCATCGCAGGCGTGAAGTCTTCCTTGTACGCCTCGGGCAGCGCGCCGCTGTACTTCGCGACGATCCGCTCCGCCTCGGCCTGGCCGACGGCGAGCGACAGCAAGTCGCTGAGGTCGTCGCTCCAGCGTCGCGTGACCTTCGCGACCTCTGCCTCGACGATGGACCGCTCCGGCGACGGCGGCTGCATCCCGGGCCGGATCGCGATGAGGAACTGCATACGCACCAGATTGAGCTCGACGATGCGGTCGTCGCGTCCGATGATGTCGCCGGGCCAGTACTCCTTGATCACCGCGACGACGCGGCGCCGCGTCTCCGGACCGAAGCGTTCGGCCGCGAAGTACACGAGCACGCTGACGAAGTCGCGGTTGAGGTGAATGCGCGCGAAGACGCCGACCGTGCCGTGCTCGGCGCGATCGACGACCAGCTGCGACAGCCGCAGCAGGTCGGCCGTCGGCGCCTCGAGCAACTCGTCGCGCGGCAGCGTGCGAAGCGCGGCGAGTAACTGCCGTCCGGTGTGGCTGTCGGCACGCACGCCCGAACGCAGCAGGATCTCGGCGATGCGCCTGCGCACGACAGGAACGCGGCCGACGGTGCCGTCCTCGGCGTTCGTGATGAGCCCGAGGAAGACGTGCACCATCTGCGGCGTGCCGGCGACGGCCGGCGTGACGACGGTGACGCAGTCGTAGCGCACCGAACGCCGCACCGTCGACACCAGCGGCGACTTGAAGATCACCAGCGGCGCGCCGCTGCGGAACGCGGGCAGCAGCTCGATCGGCGAGATGCGCAGCCGACCCCGCAGCACGCCCTGCGCGCCCGCGTCCTGCGCACGCGCAACGGGGCTCGCGAGTTCGTTCGCGGAGTACTCGGCGTGGCCGAGGATCATGTAGTTGCCGTCGGCGAGCTTGCGGATCAGCTGGTACATCGCGGGCGCGTCCTGCACCGCGTTGGCCACGTCCTCGAAAACACCGACGAGATCGGACGCGAGTTCACCGTGCCGCTCGGGGGGTATGTCGTCGATCTCGATGTGCATCCACGACTCGACCAGCGCGCCTTCGGGGAGATCGGCGTTGTCGTCGATGTCGACGACGCGGACCAACCGGCCCGACGCATCGCGCTCCACGACTATCTGCGGGTGCAACAACTCCTCGGCGGGCGACCCGCAACGCTCCAGCTCGGCGCGTACCGAGTCGACCAGGTACGGGGCGTCGTCGGTGACCACGTCGATCGCGGTGTGCCCGTCCGCGTCGATCACGCGCAGCAGGATGCCGTGCTCGGCCCGCACCGCCCCGAACACGAAGTTGCTCGCGGCCAGCGCGGCCAGCTGCTCGTCGGTGTGCCCCGGCAACTGGCTGCTGGCATGTGCCAGATAGCGCCGCCCGAAGACCTCGCCGTCGGCGCCTCCCGTGACGGCAGCGGCGACGGACGCGTCCGTGGCGCGCGTGTCGGTCATACGAGGGTCACCTCGGTCTGGCGGAGTCTGGCAAGCGATCCATCCTCGCACCGAACGGCGCACCGGAGAACGTTCAAGAGCCGACGAGCTCCCTCGCTGCGCGCAGCAGCCGATCGTTTTCCATCGCGGTGCCGATCGTCACGCGCGCGCCCGACCCGGCGAACGGGC
>DATGFB010000168.1:0-3311 GCA_035309605.1 Jatrophihabitantaceae bacterium | reverse complement strand
GACGGCCGTACGGCGCCGGCTTCAAGCTGTTCCTCCGTCAGGACACGGACATGATGACGCCTGCGCAAGTGCTGCGACTGCGCCCTGCTCCCGACGTGATCACGTTCGAGTAGCAGAATCGCCGCATGTCGGACGCGCTGGTCCCGGTGCTCGAGGTCGGCGGCACGCACGTGTCTGCCGCTCTCGTCGACTCCCACACCTGGGCAGTCGTGACCCAGTCGCGCGTCGACGTCGACGGATCAGGTGATGCGGCGACGATCCTCGACACGTGGGCCGCGGCGGCCGCGGCGCTGCGCGCAGTTCCCGGCGCATCGTGGGGCGTCGCGATGCCCGATCCGTTCGACTATGCGCGCGGCATCGCCCGGTTTCGGGACGTCGGCAAGTTCGACGCCCTCGACGGCCTCGATGTCGGCGCGGAGTTGGCGCAGCGTCTGGGCGGCGAGCCGTCGTTCGTGTTCCTGAACGACGCTGACGCGTTCGTACTCGGCGAGTGGACGCAGGGCGCCGCGGAGGGTTGCGCGCGGTGTGTCGCGATCACGCTCGGTACCGGCCTCGGTTCCGGCTGGCTCGTGGACGGGCGGGTCACGACAGAGGAGCCGGGTGTACCCACGCTCGGCCGAGCGCGCACGCTGTCGATCGACGGCGTAGGTCTCGAGGAAGTCGTGTCGACGCGCGGCATCCGCGCGGCGTACGTCGGTCGCGACGGCGACCCGAGCAATGACGTGCGCGAGATCGCCGCGCTCGCGCGATCAGGCGATGCGACCGCGCGTGCTGCGCTGGATGCCGTGTTCGACGCGTTGGGACGGGGCATCGGTCCGGCGTTGCGCGAGTTTCGCGCGGACGTCGTCGTCATCGGCGGCTCGATCGCACGGTCGTGGGACCTGCTCGAGCCGTCGTTTCGGCGTGGACTCGACTGGGCTGACGCGCCGCCGATCGTGCTCGCTACGCATCCGGACGACGCAGCACTGCGCGGCGCGGCGCGGGCCGCGGGTCAACCGCGGTCAGACGCCGATGAGAATGCGCGGATGCGCGGACGGCTTTAGCCACTGCATGATCGCGACGAGCCGCGATTCGTCGATCGCCACGCATCCCGCGGTCGGCGCATGCACGGTGACGTGCAGGAACACAGCGCTGCCCGCGCCCAGCCGGACACCGCCGGGCGCGTTGTCGGTGTTGTAGTCGATGACGACCGCGTAGTTGTAGTACGGCAGTTCATCGGCAAGATGCTCGTTCGGCGCGCCTTGCGTGAAGGCGCATGAGCCGCTGCAGTGCTGATGCGTGTTGTACAGCGCGGCGCCCGGTCCCGTCGTCTGACTGATCCACCAGTCAGCCTGTGTCGTGCGGAAGTACGGAAGGCCGGTGCCGGGATTCGGGTCCGCGCCGAAGGCCTGGGTCAACGTGAAGCTGCCGACCGGCGTCGCGGAGATCGACTCGCTCATGTGGTTCGTGAGTCCGTCCGTGCCGAACCACGCTTGCACGGGTGCGCCGACCTGCTGCCATCCCGCCGCCGTCTTCTGCCAGGCCTGCAACGTGCCGGATGTACTCGACATCGACGGCGCGACGGCGGTGATCACCTGGGTGGCGTCACCGGTCGCGAAGTCGAGCGGCAGCCTGTTGCCGGCACTGCTGCTCGGCGCCGGGCGCGGGGTCGTGTGTGTGGGCGTGCGCGTCGGTGTCGGGGTGCGGCTCGGGCTGGGGCTCGCGCTCGTCGAAGGCACGGCGAGGGAGAACGTCGATGTCGCGACACTCGGCGACGGCGTCCCCGACCCGTCACCACGGACGTGCGCCGAGCATGCGGTCGTGAGCGCAGCGATCAGCAGTACGGCGATGGAGCGGTGGAGCACCCGTACAGGGTGTCATGCGACGCCGATGATGATCCTCGGGTGGGCCGATATCGCGAGCCATTGCATGATCGACACCAGATTGCTCTGCGGGATCGCGACACAGCCCGCGGTCGGGGTTCCGTCCGTGACGTGCAGGAAGAATGCGCTGCCCGCGCCCTGCACGACGCCGGTGGGCGAGTTCTGTGTGTTGTAGTCGATCACCACTGCGTAGTCGTAGTACGGCAGCTCGTACGCCAGATGCTCGTTCGGTGCCCCCTGCGTGAACGCGCATCCCCCGCCGCAGTGCTGGTGCGTGTTGTAGAGCGGACCGGACTGGCTGATCCACCAGTCGGCGGAGTCGGTGCGGAAGTACGGCAGGCCCGTACCGGGGTTGCTCATCGCGCCGAACGCCTGCGTCAGCGTGAAGCTGCCGATCGGCGTCGCGGACCGCGACTCGCTCGGATGCGTCGACAGCCCGTCCGCTCCCACATGCGCGGTGACCGCCGCTCCGTGCTTGAGCCAGCCGCCGCCGGGTGCGAGATCCCACGCCTGCAGCGTCGCCGTGGTGCTGGAATACGAACTCGCGACGACGGTGATGACGCGCGACGCGCCCGACGTCGTCCCGCCGATCGGCAGCGCCTGACCGCGAACCGGCGGTGGTGCTGCCGAGGTCGGCGGCTTGGTCGTCGGAGACGGGGCGGGCGGTGCGGCTGCCGACGTGCGGGGCGCCGCGGACGTGCGTGCCGGGCTGGACCGCGCGGCTGAGGTCGGCGACGTTGCCGGGACGCTCGACGAAGACGGTGTCGGGGTGGCCGGATCCGACGACGCGGGCCAGAGATCGGGCTGCGTGCCCGTCGCCGAGGTGGCGGCAACCGGCGGCGATTCGCCGGAACCGGCGCCATGGACCGCCCCTGCGCGACCCATGGCGACGACCAGAACGGCGCCGCCGGCCACCGTCGCGACGGCGACGGCGGACGACACCACCCGTCCCACTCCCATGTGACCAGTGTGACAGGTGAGACTAGTGTTATCTAGCGAACATCGGTCGTAGAGCCTCAGGAAGATCCGAATGCGGCCGATGCACTCAATCAGAGTCAATCCATCGGCGAGGCGACGGATGAGGACGGCATGCTCGGTCGTGACGAGGTGGCCTCTGGCCTGCTGGAGGCGGCACCCGACGCGATCGTCGGTGTAGGCGCCGACGGTGTCATCCTCCTGGTCAATGCGCAGACCGAACGACTGTTCGGCTACCCGCGCGAAGAACTGCTCGGCCGCCCACTGGAGCTTCTCGTGCCCGAGGCCGCACGAGGAATCCATCCGAGTCATCGCGAGAGCTACGTCGAGGAGCCGAGTCCCCGGCCGATGGGCGCCGGGATGGAACTGGCCGGCCGCCGCCGCGACGGCAGCGAGTTTCCCGCTGAGATCTCGCTGTCGACCATCGAGATCGACGACCGGCGCATCTTCGCCGCCGCGGTTCGCGACGTCACA